>CAOMFZ010000060.1 GCA_948482415.1 uncultured Mailhella sp. | reverse complement strand
AAAAGTTTCTTCCCCTGCACCCCTTTACAAAACTTTTTAATCTTTCTTATAAAAATTGTTGCAACTATTTCCGGAAATACTTTATTGTTTTGAAAATTTATTTATTGAAAACATAGCTATTGAAAATATTCATTGACACAGGTTATTATCTTTGATTAGATTTCAAGAGCTGGCAGCAAGGGCAACTACGATGTCTAAAGCGAAGCAAAAAGTCTAATTATGAGGATTTCTCCTGTTGTTAGGCAAAAAACAAGTCCGGCAAGGGGGGATTTTATGAACAAGAAGAAAGAAGCAGTAATTTTTGGATTTGCTTTATTTGCCATGTTTTTTGGGGCAGGCAACCTTATTTTCCCGCCTTCTTTGGGCATTGCCATGGGAAAGGACTGGTTTTTAGCCGGCATAGGATTTTTATTAACAGGCGTAGGGCTTCCCTTATTTGGCGTTTTGGCATTTACCAAAGTCGGACGGCTTGAAGATTTTTCCATAAAAGTATCTTCCAGATTTAACACGATTTATTGTACAGCGCTTATCCTTGTTATCGGGCCATTGTTTGCCATACCAAGAACCGGCTCAACGACGTTTGAAATGGGCGTTCGTCCGTTATTTCCGGACACTGATCCATTTTTATTGGCAGTGGTTTCTTCTGTGGTATTTTTCCTGGCAACTTATCTTGTTGTAATTAAAGAATCAAAACTTACTGATATTATTGGAAAATTTATCACACCCGTTCTTCTGGTTATTTTAGCTGCCATAGCGTTTTTGGGAATAACGGGCAACATAGGCATTGCTGTTGATAAACAAGTGACGGGAGTTTTCACCCAAGGTTTTGTCAACGGTTATCAGACAATGGATGCCCTTGCTTCTGTTTTGTTTGGGGTGATCATTATCAAAGGTCTTGAAGGAAAAGGGATTACAGCAGAAAAAGACCAGCGATATTTTCTGACGGGCGCGGCTTTTATTGCGGCAGCGGGACTTGGGCTTATTTATTTCAGCCTGATGTTTTTAGGCTCTAAAATAAGCGGCGTGGGCGCATTTGAAACAACAAGTTCTGCCCTGTATCTTGCTGAAGTAACCCTTGGCGCTTCCGGTAAAATTCTTTTTGGAATTTGTGTTGCTGCTGCATGTTTCACAACTGCTGTCGGGCTTGTTGCCATATCTGCTGCCTGGTTTGCAGGACTCACACGCATCAAGTATAACGTGTGGGCTGTCATTGTCTGTGTATTTTCAGGCATCATGGCTCTCGGCGGCGTTGATTTTATCATCAAACTTTCTATTCCTGTTTTATGCATACTCTATCCTGTCACAATCATTCTTATTCTTCTCAATATTTTTGGCGTCAAGAATGTTTTGGTATACAGAGCTGCAACTTATGCAACGCTTGTGACCATTACCATTGAAGTGGGCGCGCAGACGCTTGGACTTACGGGAATTTCAGAATTGCTGAAGCTCATTCCTTTGGCTGATGCCGGTTTTGCATGGATTACGCCCTGTATTTTAGGAATGCTCATTGCGTATTTGATTTCAAAAACGCGAAACGGACAAAAAGAAGAAAAATAAGTTTTTTGCTTGCTGTCACAAATAATGAATTACATAACGCCCCGTAAGATCCCTTGCGGGGCTTTGTTTTTGCCGGTATAGTAGAAAATATCAGGAAAGGCTAACTCTTTGGGCAATGTCCGTTTGCATACGTCAGTTTTTGACGTATCATAAAAATATACTCTGATGAATATCAGCTAAAGGAGTTTTGCATAATGAATGAGAAAAATATAACATTGAAATGGCACAAGCCCTGCGAATTAGAGGACTTAGACAATTTTTTCAAGAAAGAAGGAAAAGGTCTGGGTGGCTTATATTTATGGATATTTAAGGGAAAGCCTGAACGTATATGGTATATTGGCGAAGCTCAAAATTTTAAAGCGAGATTTAAGAAACATCTAGAATATGTTACTCATGGACTTTATACGGCGGTCAAATGTGCAACTGACGAAGATTTATGTGATAAGTATAAAGAAATCTCAGAAAACAGTGATAAGGCTGAGCAGGAAGGTTGTTTTTATAAGCCTAAAAATGACAATTTTAAAAGAGAAACATTGCAGGAATATGTTGATAGAGACGCGCGGGAGAAATATGTTGAGAAGGCAAAAAAAGGAATACAATTAAATCTAGATATTTTCTTAAACTGCTATTTTGTGTTTGTGGAAACCAAATGTACAGCTGCTTCACGACAAGAAGTTGAAAGCATTTTTATGCACAAAAGAAAGGTCGAGTATTTGGAACATATCAAAAAAAAATATCGGAGAGACTGTGAAATAAACCAGGCATTTTTGGGAACAGTGAGCAAGAAACATGATGAAAACTGCCAATATATATTTACAAACACATTTTCAGACCCGGATACACGTTTAAAAATAAAAAAAATATTGAAGGATATTGGCATTGAACTAAAGGGCAAGGGCGATGTATGGACGTTTCCCGAAGAGGCTGAATAAAAATATTGTTTAAAACATGAGAAAACAGCGGAGATAATCCCCGCTGTTTTTGCTGTTTTTAATTTAATCGCTCTATTTCTTCTCTCCCCATTTCTTATCGCTTAATCTAATCCGTTTTAGGACAGCCTGCCAGGAGTGACCCATTAAAAACGATTTCGGTGCAGCGCTTATCATATCCGCCAGAATATCAGGGGTGACGGAAAAGCTCAGCTCGTCAGTTTTCATATACGGGCGGCAGGAAATATCCGTACAGCCGACAACAGCACGGCGCACACCTTTGCGCTGATAGGTTTTTACCCATGAAAATGTGCCGCTGCAGCCTGCGCCAAAGGGCATAGCCACCGCATTATGGTCATTGAGGGCAAAATACGCAAGGTGACAGAGCCCTGTCAGCCGTTCAGCCCGTGCAAAGAAGGTTACAATTTCGGGTTCTTCGTTGTCATTGAAAAGATTTAATGGCTTGACGACGCAATAGGCGGCAGGTGCTTTTTGAAATTCCATTTCCTCAAATAAACGGTAAATAGACGCCGGCTCCGGCATATAATGTTCCGCACCCCTGCCGGGAATTCCCGTGGTCACATAATGAGCGATTTTATCCCTGTTTTCGTTGGAAAATCCCAAATAGGTCCAGCCTCCCATGCAGGCAGGCACATCAGCCGCAAAGAAAACAGGAACATTTTGCATGCGGCTTTTGCGCATAAAATTGATGATACATTCATGGTTTCCCTGAGCGGGAGTAAGCCCTTCTGTCGGGCGCGTATTGGAATAATACGCCCCAAGCGGTGTTTCCATATCTCCCAGCAAATGCAAGAGATTTTCCAAACCTTCCTGTGACCAGAGCATATTTTTCTCCTGTTATTTTACATGATTATTAATATACTATTAATTATAGCCTGAAAATATCGGCGCTGTCCAGACTTTTGGGAAAACATATTGTTTTGTGCGGAGTTGAAAAAATAGTTTTGTGGCTGAATTAACGTGCAGTGCCATTTGGTAAATTAGAGCATTTCCGGAAATAATTGCAACAAATTTTTATAAGAAAGCTTAAAAAGTTTTGTAAAGGGGTGCAGGGGAAGAAACTTTTACTAAAAGTTTTTCCCCTGCATAGAAAAGTCGCAAGATTTACCGGAAATGCTCTATTCGCTTATTTTCAGCTTCTTTGAAACTTCCATAAATTCATTGCGCAGGCGTTCTTCATAGAGCAGGGAAAGTTCTGCGGGCTGGAAGGCAAAGATTTGCGAAAAGTCGGATTCTGTGGTGTGGATAAGCCCCAAAAGTTCGGAGCTCAGGCGAATGGTATAAAAGGTATTTTGGGCAACCTGAAAGCGTTTATCAATAACATTTGCTAATGTTTCTAACCGGTTGTATTGTTTTGTCAAATATTTTGCGTAAAGATTGATTACGGAAATCATTCGTTCCTGCTGACTGATATTGTTTTTCAAGAGCTGCCGGTCTGCTTCGGTTTGTTTTTCAGACAGCAGCTGTTTGGAATTGGCATACAGTTTGTTATTGATTTCATTCATATGTTTGAGTTTGGGCATGTATTGCTTTTGGATAGCGTTCATTGCCTCTTCAACGCCGTACAGATAAATTTTGTATGACATCATATACACGCCTGTGTACATTTTGATTAAATCAAGGGACGCATTGGGGTCAGCGACTTTTTGCTCGATTTCTTTATTGATGTATTTGAGGTTTTCCGCCACTGCCATAATTTTGCTCCGGTCGACTGTATCAACGGCATTGAGCATCAAATCAAACTGATCATGGGTGACAGGGACGCCTGCTTCCTGCATATGCTGAAAAACCGCTTCTTTTTTTTGGATAAAATCTGCCTGAATTTGTGCAATTTCAGCCTTTAATCGTTCTGTGTCGCGGATAATGCTTTTTTGCGTGGCGGCAAAGGGGTTCCATGACTCTTCAGGAGCGGTAAAAGCCGCTCTTGCCAGTTCCTGAATTTTATCCTGTTTCTTCTGGATTTCCTTTTGCATTTTGTTCTGGGTCTCCATGAGTTCCACAAAAGGAGAATCCGCCATGATTTCAAAACATTCCGCAATGAGCCGTTCAAATTTAGGGTCACGAAAGGTCAATATTTCTGTAACCGTGCGTTTTCTTACATCTTTATTTTGAAAAAGTTCGTCAATTCCTTTATTGATGACCGGGAAAACTTCATCGCGAATCTGCTGCGGCGTACTGGCAGCATAGGCACAGGCGGCTGTTGAAAAAATAAGGCATAATGCAAGGATAATTTTTTTCATACGTTCCTCAAAAAATAATGGGCAGAGACTAAAAAGCTCTTAACCGTTATCCGCGATAACCGTCAAGAGCTTTATAGTATACAAAATTTTTATTGTACAGATTAATCTTTGCAATTCAGCTTGTTATACCAAAGCGGATTATGCATTTTGGCAAAAGCTTTGGGCACAAAGCCTGTAAACATGGAGCGCAGGGCAGGACCTTCACCCGGAGCCAGTGCAGCCATATAAATATGAATAGGGAGCACAACAGCCATAATGCCGGCACAGGCAAAATGGATAAACATTGCCCATTGGATAATGGTTTCAGCGCCTTCACTGCCGCCCATAAGGAACATGACAAGTCCGGTCAGTGCCAGCCCGATACTGCAAAAAACAGCCGCAATTGCCGCAAATTTTTGTCCGGCATTGTAAAAGCCCTGTGGAGGAAGCTGTGTTTCCATACCCATTTTGCGCATAAGCTTTTCGCCGACAGTCAGGCGCATGCCTTTGCGGATACACCAAATTGTATCGGATTTTGGTTCAATATGCATGACTTCCTGCATGAAGGGCAGTGCTTCGCTTTTGAGCTTGAAAAGAAGATAGCAGGCATACAGGATTATCCAAATCAAGCCCACAATCACATGGGCATTCAGCACATTGAATGCTCCGCCAAACACCCCGTTCCAAAGTTCAGTCCAAGACGCTGAAACAGGCTGCATAAGCGGATTTTCAAGAATGGCAAAACCGGAAAAAAGCAGGAAAAGCCAGCAGGCAGCATTGCTCCAGTGCATAAAAATGGCGGATTTAGAATGTCTTTTAATCATGATGACTTCCCCTTTCCTGATGATTTTCGCTGCCGTGTCCGCCCTGTTCGTTATGTTCGCCGTGCTCTCTGTCAGAGGGCAGGAAAAGCTGTTTTACAAAAACCGCAATAACCCCAAAAAGAGCCGCTCCGGCAGTCCATTTTACGCCTTGACCGGCAATATGCATAAGGCGCATAGGAAGCGGGGCTTCCGCCGGTTTTGCCCAGTCTGTGGGCATGGTTTCGGAAATATAGGTCAGGCTTGGTTTTGTATCGCAGTTTTCTGCCGTGATATAGACTTTATTTTTCGCCGCAGCCAGCGCTTTTGCCACATCGCTGTTCGGGTCGTCAGCGTCGCCGAAGACACGGCACTTTGTTGTGCACACAGAAACACAGGCAGGCACGCCGCCCTTGTGCAGATTAGCTCCGCAGTAGTCGCATTTATCAGCCGTGCCCGTATAATAGTTTTTGTGGCGGGCTTGATAGGGGCAGGCTTTGATACAGGCGCCGCAGCCAATACAGCGGTCTTTATCAATATTCACAGTGCCGTCCGCAGATTTATAGGTAGCACCCGTGGGGCAGGCATAAACGCAAAGCGGTTCATCACAATGCATGCAGGCTCCGGGCTGAAAGCTCACCCTGCTTGCAATTTGACTGTTGGGCGTATTTCTGACCCAGTTTCGGCTGTATTCAAGAGGTACATTATTTCTTTGGCGGCAGGCAAGTATGCAGGCTTTGCAGTTTATGCATTTTTCCGCATTGATAGCCATAATAAAGCGTGACATAATAATCCCCCTTAGATTTTGGTAATGCGGCAGCCAACGCCGTTATGCTGACAGGAAATGCGGTCCCAGTTGTTGGGCACAATATCATTGACGGCAATGCCTTTGTTCTGCGCGTAAGGTGTTGTGGGGCACAGATGGGACGGCGTAAACACAGTTCCGGGCAAAATGGTTTCGCTGACAAGAAGTTTTGCTTCTGTTTTGCCGACAGGTGTTTCAAGATACACGCTGTCGCCGTCCGCAAGGTTATATTCTTTTGCCGTGTCAGGGTGAATGCTGACAGTGCGTCCCTGTGAAAACTGCGCCAGAGAGGGAGAATAGTTTGTCACTGTATGCTGCCAGTGGTGCACAACTTTTCCCTGCGTAAAAATAAGCGGAAAGTCTTTATTGGCTTTATCCGCATAGGGGCTGTCTTTGGGGGCAGTCCATTTAATCCGTCCAAAAACTTTGTCATTGACTTTCATAAAACCGTCAGGCGTCAGCAGTTTTCCCTCTGTAAACACCGTGCCCAGCTGTTCTTCGCCGTTTTCTTCATAAATGGGCCAAACCAGTCCGTCAGGGGATTTGCGCACCCGTTCAAGGGTCAGTCCTTTCCATGAGGGCACGACTTCGCAGAAAGTCTTGTACATTTCTTCGGGCGTATTGAAATAAGGATACTTATCACCGAAAACTTCCCTGCCCACATCAGAATAAAACTTCATGGCAGTAACACATTCTCCGGGGGCTTCCACAATTTTATCGCGCCAGACGGTTTCTTTTTCATTGCCGTAAGCAGAACCGGACGCTTCAGGACTAAAGGTCATGGGCACAAAAAGATGTGAAATCTCGGCTTCAGGCGTCATGAAAAATCCGCAGTGGACCACAAAGGGAACATTGCCGATAGCTTCGCGCACGCCTTTGCTGTCCGGATAGCGGCGGTAACTGGAGTTCAGGAAAAGGATATCCAGTTTCTTTTTGGTCATGGCAAGGCGCAGGCGTCTGAAATTCATTTTTGCGCGCGTATTTTTGCCGGACATGGCTTCCACAAATTCATGCTCGCCGCCCGGCTTTCCGCTGTGCATGGTCAAAATGCCGCGTCCTTCGCCAATCATATTGCCGGTGATACCCTGCATAAGAATAATCGCGCGCACAGTGGGAATACCATTGGTATAGCGGCAGACAGAGCCCCCAAACCAAACAATGGTTCTGTCACTTTGGGCAACACTTTCAGCAAGTTTGATAACCTGCTCCTGCGGCACGCCGGTAATTTTTTCAACCTGCTCCAGAGTATAGCTTTCGACGTCTTCTTTGAGCAAATCAAGTTCCGGCACCAGTTCAAGAGCTTTTTCCTCGTCCAAAAGCCCATTTCGCACCAGATAATTGATAATGCCCATGGCAAGCGCCCCATCGGTGCCCGGAATGGGCTGTAGCTGAAAATCAACAAAATTGCTGGTGCTTGTTCTGCGCGGATCTATATAGACAATTTGTACATTTTTTTCTTTTGCCATGGGCAGCCAGCGGGAATAGGCTGGATAGAGTTCACAAAGGTTGGCGCCCCATAAAATCAGCAGCTTGCTGTTTAAAATTTCATTGACTGTGGTGGTGGGATTGCCTGTGCCTGCCATCATGGTCAGCATATTGGCAGCCGTGCTCACGCAGGTTTCTCCTGGCGGCATGGCATGCACGGAACCTGCCATATTGAGGGTAATCAGCGCGGCAAGCTCACTTTCCCTGCTGTCCCAAAGGGGCATGGTCATGGCAATTCTGTCGCCTGCTGCTTCTTTGTGCGTATTCAGACATTCACGCATTTTTTGCGCCGTGAGTTTGACTGCTTCCTCATAGGAAATTTTTGTCCAGGAACCGTCAGCTTCCCTTTTCATGGGGTGGATTAAACGGTGCGGACTTTCCATAATTTCAAGAATTGAAAGCCCTTTCGGACACATGGAACCGCCAGTCCAGCGATTATCTTTATCGCCGATAATGCGCTCAATTTTGCCGTTTCTTACTTCAGCGTGATAGGTACAGCGAACCTGACAAAACGGGCAGTAGCCTTTAATCAGTTCGGCAGGTCCTGTTTCTTTGGAAACTTTTTGCCCCATGGCATGGGCTTTCGGAGAAGAAGAAAGTGCAGTTCCACTTGCGACAATACCTGCACTTAATTTGAGAAAATTACGTCTTGAATAGGTATTTGGCATAGCTTTTTCTTTATAAAATGGAGTGTGCAAAGAAATAGGCATGGGAAAAATCCCATGTCTATTTTTCAAAAAAAAAGAAATTAGCAGTTGCAGTCGAAGCTTTCAACGCCTTCGATGACAAAAAATTCAGTAATAGCTTTAATTTTGCTGTCGTCGATGCCGTCAATTTCTTTCAAGTCATCGTAACTGGTGAAATCGCCTACATTTTGAATGTATTCGGTAATTTTTGCAGCAAGTTCAGCACCAACAGCAGGACAAGCAGCCAATTCTTCTTGAGTTGCTGTATTGATATTTACTTTTTCTGCTGCAAATGCAGGGCTTGCAGTGCAAATTAATGCAAGTGCCAAACTAAAAATAATCTGTTTCATAGCAATCTCCTTAACTCCCTACAATACATGTATATTATAGGTATTATATTCTGGGGTAAATTTTATGCCATTCAAAAAAAATAAGCAAGAAATTTTTAATTTTTTTTATTTCAATATGTTGTAATTACTCATGTTTTTAATTTATTTATAACAGAATTGTAAAGACAGAAAATATTTTCCCTGAATTATATAAAATTATTTACAAAAAATACTTACAAAATTGTAAAATTGAAAAGTCTTTTCAGCTTAAAGCAGTATTATTAAAGTAAGTTACATACTTGACATTTAATTTTGCTCTTTTTATTATACGGCAAAAGGGAACAACATTGTTCTGTAAAAAAGGAGATTATGGCTTATGAAACTTAAAGCAACTGTTATGTCTTTAGCTTTGGCATTAGGCTTTGCCGGCACATCTGCTTTTGCTGCAGATGACGGCCGTGTAGTTATGACCTCTCCGGCAAAAGACGGCGCCTATGTTTTAAAGATGAAAGGACTTGTAAACAATCACAGAATTAAACTTTTGAACGGCGACCGCAAAGCTATCAATGACGGTATTGTTATTCGTAAAAGTTTTGTGAAAGACGGCAAAGTAACTATCCCTGCCGGCGGACTTTACACCACTTCCCGCTGCAGCAACTGGTGGTCATTCAACGACCATACCTTTACTATTGCAGGTAAATTATTCCACTTCATTACTGACGAATATCAACAAGACGTTGTTAAAAACGTAACCATGAAAAAAGGTGAAATGGTTTTCGGCAACGAAGAAAAAACTCGCGGCTGGGAATTGTCCAGTCTTGACGTGTCTCCCATGGGCATTGAAGGTGCACACATGGCATATTTCAAAGTTGTAAAAACCACCGGTAACTACTATGGCAACCCGTTTATTGTTGTTGCCGGCAAAAACATTACTCCTTCCGGCTCTAACGGACAAGCTGAAAAGAACGGTTCCGGCCTGAAAGAAGGTACTACTTCCTGCTTTGACCAGCCTGATACCAGACCTTTCATGATTGGCAACAATATTTCCACCAACTCCCGTTCAGTCATCTATGTTGACGAAATTACCCCAACAGAAGCAAAGATTAAAGAATTGGTTACTGTAAGTACTTCTAAAGCTTTGATTTCTCCTAACGAACCGGTTATGGGTATGTACGGAAAAGGCGAAAGTTTCAAAGTTGGCAATGCAACTGTAGAAGTTGTTGACATCAAGGGCACTGACGTTACTGTTAAAATGACAGACGGCAAAGGCACTATTACCAAGACCTTGAAAGCTGACAAAGCTACCATGGACCTCTTCCCGTCTTCCCGTGTATCCTGCGCTAACCTCTATGCTCTTTCAGCCGGCGGCAGCGAAACCGTAAACATCAACGTTCACAATGAAGGCGGAATGTTTGCTGACGGTAAAGTTGCTCTCATGGGCTACAGCGATGTTATCACTGTCACCAACGGCGGAAAATGGGTTGGCGACGAACGCTTCCTTACCCGTCCTGAAATCTGCGCAGAATGCTCTTTCATCCATGAAGTTGTAATCGAAAACGATAAACCTATTGTTCTTGATGCTAAAAACAATGTTTTCGAAGGTCCTGACGGCTACTTCAAAATCGTTATTGACAAAATAAGCGGCGATACAGTTGAAGCATGGCACGTTGAAACCAAAGAAGACAAAACCGGCAACCTCGCCGGCCGTGCTAAAGGCAAACACATTGACTTGGTAGTTGGTGCGGAATGCCGTTCAACCGGTCACTTCTTCAGCCGCGTCTATGCAGACCTTTACAAGGAAACTCAAGAATAGTTTTTGTAAACGGTTACAATTTGTTTTTTCTTTGGGGGAGATTATCTCCCCCAAACCCCCTAAATGTAAAACCGTTATAGACAACGTCTATAACGGTTTTGTTTATTATGTGGTTTCTTGTT
>CAOMFZ010000059.1 GCA_948482415.1 uncultured Mailhella sp. | reverse complement strand
GGACTATTGGTTCTTGTCTTCAATCTTTGGCTTTTTGTGACAACATTGTTGTTATCGATTCATTCAGCACAGACAAAACAAAAGAAATTTGTAAAGCCCACAACGCAGTATTTATTGAAAATCCTTTCAAGGGTTATATGGAGCAAATCCGGTTCGGCATTGACTGGATAGAAAAAAATGCTCCCTCTGAATGGATATTCTTCCTTGATTGTGATGAAATTTGCTCCACGGAATTAAAAGAAAAAATCCAAACGGCTCTGGCGCAAAATTCTTCCATTTCTGCCTATCAGGTTTCCCGCCTGACATGGTATTATGACAGATTTTTATATCATGGCGGTATGTATCCCGATAGATTGTTCAGACTTTTCAAGCCCGAAGGCATTACCATTTCCCAAAAAAACGGACACCCTATTTATGTGCCGACCAAGGAACACGGCATTTTAGACGCTGATTTGCTTCATTATTCCTACGAAAGTTTTAACCACCAAATGCTGAAAATAAACAGTTATGCCACGCGCGGCGCAATTTCCATGCGTAATGAGGGCAAAAAAGGCGGGCTTTCCAAAGCCCTTATCCATTCTTTTTGGCGTTTTATTTCCATGTACCTGGTCAAAAAAGGCTTTTTGGACGGCAAAGCAGGCTTTATCAATGCCTGGCATATCGCTTTTTATACATTTTTAAAATATATTCGCGTAGATGAGGGAAACTGGGGAGAACCCTATGTCCAAAGTCTATCGGAATTACCAACCAATAAACCAAAAAGGAAATAACAATGAGTAATTTAAAGTATCATCGTATTATGTTAAAACTCAGCGGAGAATCCTTAGCTGGCGAAAAAGGCTTTGGCATTGACCCGGAAACAGTAAAAGCGATTTGTAAAGAAGTTGCTGATGTTGCAGCGTTAGGGCTTGAAATTGTCCTTGTTATTGGTGGGGGAAATATTTTCCGCGGTATTTCAACCTCTGCAAAAGGTATGGAACGTGCAACTGCCGACTATATGGGCATGCTTGCAACCATTTTAAATGCTATGGCTGTTCAGGACGCTTTAGAAAAAATGGATATACCAACCCGCGTGCTTTCTGCCATTGCCACTAAAGAAGTCTGCGAACCGTATCTTCGCCGCAAAGGACTCAATCACCTTGAAAAAGGCCGCATTGTCATTTGTGCCGGCGGTACAGGCAACCCTTATTTTACAACCGATACTGCGGCTGCGCTGCGCGCAATGGAACTTCGCTGTGAAGCCATTATCAAAGCTACCCGCGTTGACGGCATTTACGACAAAGACCCTGAAAAACATGCTGATGCTGTCCGCTACGAACACATTACTTACAAAGAAACCCTTGATAAAGAATTAAAAGTAATGGACGCAACTGCCATTACTCTGGCTCGTGAAAATAAAATGCCTATTATTGTCTGCAATATTTTAGGCGGTAATATAAAGAAAGTTGTCTGCGGTGAAAACACAGGCACAATTGTTGAAGGAGAATAATTATGGATAAAGATACACTTATGCTTGACGCAGAAGACCGCATGGAAAAAGCCCTTCTTGCGCTGGATAAAGAATTTGCAAAACTTCGCACCGGCCGTGCTTCAACATCTTTGGTTGATAATATCAAAGTTGATTATTACGGCACGCCTACCCCCATTCAGCAAATGTCAACGGTTTCCTGCCCTGACAGCCGTACCGTGACTATTCAGCCCTGGGATAAAGGCTCCATGGGACTCATTGAAAAAGCAATTTTAAACTCTGACCTCGGACTCAATCCTCAAAACGACGGTAAAGTTGTGCGTATTTCCATTCCGCCTCTTACTGAAGACCGCCGCAAAGATTTGGTAAAAGTCTGCAAAAAATATACTGAAGAAGCAAAAGTTGCCATTCGCAATGTTCGCCGTGACGCCAATGACAGCATGAAAAAACTTGAAAAAGACAAAGTGCTCAGCGAAGACGAACTCAAAAAAGCCATGGACGACATCCAAAAAATTACTGATTCTTATGTGGCAAAAGCCGACCAAAAAGCCGGAGCAAAAGAAAAAGAAATTATGGAAATCTAAAGAAATTTGGAGAAAGAGGCATGGCTTTTGCCATGCCTCTTTTTGAAAATACTTGAGGAAACTATGACTTTACCAAAACACATAGCCATTATCATGGACGGCAACGGCAGATGGGCAACCCAAAAAGGGCTCTCCCGCAGTGAAGGGCACTTGGCCGGTGCAAAAACCGTTGAAGTTGTGATTAAAGAATGTTTGCGCCATAAAATTCCTCATCTTTCCCTCTATGCTTTTTCTACGGAAAACTGGAACAGACCGCAGGAAGAAGTGAACTATCTCTTTGAATTGTTTTGCCAGTTTGTCAAAAGTGAACTTCCCCTTATGCTTGAAGAAGGCATACGCTTTTCCATGATTGGGGATAAAAAAAGGTTGCCTCAAACTGCTCAAAATGCCTTGGTTCATGCCATAGAAGAAACCAGGGACAGCAAAAATCTTGAGCTTACTTTGGCGATAAATTATTCCGGCACCCAGGAAATTCTCCATGCCGTGCGCCAAAGTGCCGCTGAAATCTTTCTACAAAATAAACAAAAAATTCAAACAGTTATTGATGAAAAAAATAAAAGTGAGGACGTTATTCAGTATTTGACTTCACTTTTTGATGATACACATTATACAGAACAAAATTTACGCAGTAATCTTTATTTGCCAAGCTTGCCGGATCCGGATTTAATTATCCGCACAAGCGGGGAACTGAGATTGAGCAATTTCTACCTTTTGCAGGCTGCCTATGCAGAATTTTATTTTACGGATACGCTTTGGCCTGATTTTTCTGCTGAAGATTTTGAAAAGGCTCTCTCTGCGTATAAAAATCGTAAACGCCGATTTGGAAAAATTAACGAACAGGAATAAATTATGGCTGAAACTAAATTTTCTGCACTCAAAACTCGGATAAAAACAGCGATTATTTTATTACTCATTCTTGCGCTGGTTGTTCTTTCAGGACAAACCGCAATTTATTTTTTCCTTTGCCTGGTCGCTCTCTTGGCGCAATGGGAATTTCTCACGCTTTTTTATCCAAAATACAAAGAAAGAACATATAAATGGTTTTTCTGCGGACTGGGGATTCTGCATTTTATTTTGAGCTATAATCTGCCTGCCCTGCCTGCTGTTTTCAGTATTGGCGCCGTTGCTCTTTTGAGCGCTTTTTACGCACTGACGCATTTTTCCCATGAAAATGCATGGGCAAACATGAAAAAAGCAAGTATCGGCTTTATTTCCTTTATCTATCTTCCGCTTATTTTCAGCTTTATGGGCAAATTCTCGCTCATGCAGCAGCTTCTCGTGATGAGTATTCCCATTGCTTCCGATACCTGCGCATACTTTGCGGGCATTGCCTTTGGCAAACATAAAATTTGGGTGGCTGTGAGTCCCAAGAAAAGTGTTGAGGGCTGTTTTGCGGGCTTGATTGCGTCTATTCTGGCGGTACTGTATTTTGCTTATGCACATCACGTTATCCACGCATCATTCCCTCTGCTTCTGCTCCTCGGCATTATTTTAGGCGTGCTTGCCCAGCTTGGTGACTTCTTTGAATCTGCGCTCAAACGCACAGTGGATATCAAGGACTCCGGCTCTCTTCTTGCAGGACATGGCGGTGTTTTAGACAGAACCGACAGTCTGATTTTCACCATAGCCGGCTTTGAACTTTTTGCCCTTATGCTTTCAGTATTCTAGAATAATCATGCAGTACATCAGTCCGCTTCATCCCATTTCCGTGAATTTTCCGAAAAAAATTGCCCTCATGGGCAGTACGGGAACTATTGGCACAAATGCTTTAACTGTTATCCGCGAAAGCAGGGAATATTTTAAAGTCTTTGCCCTTGCAGGGGGAAAAAATATTCAAAAACTGGCGGAACAAGCCAATGAATTTTGCCCTCCTGTGCTTGCCCTGCAATATGAAAGCGATATTCCCAAACTCAAAGAGCTTTTGACACCAAACTATAATCCCCTTATTTTACACGGAAAACAAGGCTACAGCGAAATAAGCTCCATGCCGGAAACGGATATTGTGCTTTCTGCGCAGGTAGGTGCCGCCGGCTTATCCGCAACCATGTCCGCCGTCAACGCAGGCAAGCACGTTGCCCTTGCCAATAAAGAATCTCTAGTGCTGGCAGGCTCTTATCTGCGCCAATTAGCTTATGCCAAAGATACCAGTATAATTCCTGTGGACTCCGAACATTATGCCCTTTTCCAATGCCTTGCCACGCATTTTTCCGAGGCTGACAATGTAAAATCCCTTATTCTGACGGCTTCCGGCGGACCATTTCGCGATAAATCACGGGAATTTTTAGAGCACGTCACGGTAGAGGACGCCCTCAAGCACCCAAACTGGAAAATGGGCGCCAAAATTACCATTGACTCTGCAACGCTGATGAATAAAGGTTTGGAAGTTATTGAAGCAAGCCATTTATATGGAGTTAATCTCAGTCAGGTTGACGTTGTTGTCCATCCGCAGTCCATTGTTCATTCTCTGGTCGCATGGCAGGACGGTTCTGTCACTGCTCAGCTGGCAGTGCCTGATATGAAACTCCCTATCGGCGCAGCCTTTGCCTATCCTAAAATGCTCACCCAAAAAAATAACAGCCTTGCAAGTCTTGACTTAACAAGCCAAGGACTTAATTTTTATGCACCCAATAAAGAACTTTTCCCCTGCCTTAACTTAGCGTATCAGGCTGTCAGTGAGGAACTTTGCATAGAATTAAACGCAGCCAATGAAATTGCTGTGGAGCGTTTTTTAAAAAAAGACATATCATTTTTACAAATTCCGGAACTTATTGCTGATATGCTTCACTATGCGGCAAAACTGGAAAAAATTTCTTTATTAGCCTATACGCCTGCCACTGCCCTACAAATCATTGAAGAGCGGGATACGCTTATTCGTGATAAAGCCAGAGCATGGCATTAACCTTTAACCAAAACATATTAATATAAAATTATGGATTTTGTTTCTTCATTTTTTTCACATAGTTACTCAATTTTAGCCATTATCCTTGTTTTAGGCGGATTAATTTTTCTCCACGAACTGGGGCACTTTCTTGCTTTCCGCTCCTTAGGTGTTGGTATTGTTACCTTTTCCATTGGCATGGGCCCAAAAATCTGGGGCATAAAAAAAGGCAAAACCACCTATCAGATTGCAGCGTTTCCCTTTGGCGGATATGTGGCGGCTGTAGGTGAATACAGCAAAGATGTGGAAGAAATTGGCTTTACACAGGAAGAAGCGGTCAGCAACAGACCTGCATGGCAGCGCATGTATTTTGCCTTTGCCGGTCCCTTTGCCAACCTTTTGACTGCATGGACCATTTATACCCTGCTCTCTCTCACCAGCGGCGTCAATATTCTTCTGCCGCAAGTGGGAGCCTTACTCCCTGATTCTCCTGCTGTTCTCGCAGGGTTGCAGGAAAAAGACCTCATCACTGCCATTGACGGCAAAGCTATTGACGCATGGAATGAAGTTCCTGAAATTGTCAATAATTCCAATGGAAAAGCAATGGTTTTTACGGTTGAACGAGATAATACTTTTTTTGACCTCACCATTGAACCCAAAAGAATGCCGCGCACCAATATTTTTGGAGAAGAAGAAATTGCCTGGCTTATCGGCATACAGCCCCTTGGCACAATCCGCAATGAAGAACTGAGCTTTTCCGCTTCCCTTAAACAAGGGGTCACGCAATCCTGGGATATGATAGCCCTGACTCTGACAGGACTCAAAAAAATGGCAACAGGCTCTGTTTCTGCGGATTCTGTGGGCGGCCCGCTGCTTATTGGGGAAATGATTGCCAAACAGGCAGAAAACGGGCTTGTCTCCCTGCTTCTGTTAACGGCACTTATCAGCGTCAACTTGGGACTTCTAAACCTTTTGCCCATTCCTGTACTTGACGGCGGACTGATTTTCTTCTGTCTCATTGAAACTGTTATTCGCCGCCCGGTGCCGGAAAAATTACAGGAACGGCTTATGCAGTTAGGTGCGGTGCTCTTGATTGGGCTGATGATTTTTGCCACATTCAACGATATTATGCGCTGGTTTAAATAGCTTTAAACTAATAGCTTAAGAAAATGGACGAACTTACCCTTATATTAAATGCGTCTGAAAAACGTTTGCAGTTTGCCCTTATGCAGGACACTATTCTTTTGCATGCTGAAGAAAGTGAACCGCAAAAAAACGGTGCTGACACGCTTCTTCCGCATATCAAACAAATTTGTGAGCAATTTAGTCTTAGCCCCAGCCAAATAAAAAAAATTGCCGCTGCGGCAGGTCCGGGCAATTTTATGGGCATACGCCTGACCGCCACCATTGCCGCCGCCTTTTGCCGTGCCAATAATGGCTTGCAGGGAAGCATCAATTATATGCACGCCCTTGCCGGTAATTTTTTTGCCAAACAAGGCGAAATCATTCATATTATGACAAGCGGAACCCGCGAGCTCGTCCACTCCCAGTGTTTTCAAGCCGTAAACGGCACTATGCAGGCAATAACGGATTTAAAACTTATTCCCTATGCAGAGCTGGCAAACATTCCCTGTGATTATTGTTATGGCAGCGGCACACGGAGCGAAAAAGCGCAGGAAGTACTTACAAAACAAGCATGCGTGCTTTTGCCTGCTTCTTTTGACAGCCCCAGTATCAACAGTCTTATTCAATGTTTACAGGCTGTAACTTGGCAAAAACAAGATATCAGCCCCATTTATTTGAAAGAATGTGACGCAATCCAAAATCTTCCCCATATTGCCAAATTGCAGGGACGCGACCCCAAAGCCTGCCGTGAAGAACTTAACCGTTTATTAAATGCATAAAAAAGGAGCAAAAGCTCCTTTTTTCGTTACACATAGAGCATTTCCGGAAATAATTGCAACAAATTTTTATAAGAAAGCTTAAAAAGTTTTGTAAAGGGGTGCAGGGGAAGAAACTTTTACTAAAAGTTTTTCCCCTGCATAGAAAAGTTGCAAGATTTATTGGAACTGCTCTAGTTCTCTATTTTTCAGATTACCAGTATTTCAAATATTTTTCTTTGCCAAACTTTGTTAATCCCCAGCGCTGCACGAGGATTTCTTCCTGATCTTTATCTTCAACCCATTCTTCCAAAAGTTCAATAATTCCAACAGCCCGCAGGGATAAAACATGGTCATTGACTGCATAAACCTGTTTTTCATTTGCATATGCCTGCACCAGTAGATTTTGAACTTCCTGCGTGGTCAAGATTGTATGTTCGTCTAATAATTTACATATTTCAAGCCTAATTGGATGTTTCATATATTCTCCTCATTTACTTGACTTAATTTACCTGGCGAAGGTTAATCATGTCCTTAGGATTACCAATAACCAAAACCATTCCCAGGAATATCATAATTGCCCCAACAACAAGATTAATCGTAATTTCAGTATCAAGGAACACTGCACTGAATATGACGCCCCAAAGCGCATAGGTAATGTTGAGAGCCATGGCTCGGCTTACGCCTGTGGTATTCATGGCCTTATACCAACACATATAGGAAGTTGCCCCTACAACACCAGCAAGCATAATTAAATAGAGTTTGTCGCTGGCAAAAAACTCTTTAATCACGCTAAAATAGTTCAAATCGGCAGGCAAAGTAAAATGACAGGCAAGCGGAATAAGAATAAGCCAATAAATACAAGTAGAAGTCATTTGATAAATATTGAGAGCAATGCACGGCTCAACAAAATCCATTCCTGACGTAACCACAACACCTTCACAAGCCCAGCCGACAGCTGCGACAACAGCAAAGAACAAGCCTAAATAAAAATATTCGGAAATACCGCCGGAAGGAGCCACAAAGCTGATAATGAACACGCCTGATATGCAGCCAAGCAAGCCAATCCATGCACGTTTAATAATTTTTTCTTTTAAAAAGACCATGGCTAAAATGGCAGCAAAAGCAGGATAGGAAGAAGTAATGGGCAAAACATAGGCAGGGTCAGCTAAAGAAACAGCCATTAAATAACCGCCCATACCAAAGGGAGCGCCTAAACATCCTCCCAGCATACAAATTTTTCCCGCTTTATTTTTAAAGGTGCGGGGAATTTCCCGAATTTGTCCGCGGTAAGTATTGACAGCCAAAGAAGTACATGCCCCGCAAAAATCATGAATACCTGCGGCGACAAGGGGTGCTACAAGCCAAAATTCAGGTTTTGCAAAAATTTCACTTTTAACGCCCATACCTAACAGAAAAATACTTGCTATTGCCCATAAAACACCGCCAAGAACACCAAGAATTAATCCTGTTTTCGCAAATTGAAGGTCTTTTTTCTCCCGCAGTTTTACTGCTCGTTCTGTTGTGCGTACAGAACCTTCCTGAATAAATATTTCTGAACTCATACACACCTCGATATTTGTTTACGCTTAAAAAAGCAAAAATTATGCCAAAAAAGATAAAAGGAAAAAACTTTAATAAATGCAATTTCTTTCTTTAAAGAGGAACCATGTTACAAAAAGAACGATAAAAATTTATTGTCGGCGACATTTTTGTCATAAAAAGGAATTTTCTCCTCTTTTATACTATGCCTTACAACTGCATATATTCATGCATACTGCCCGCAAAGGAATAAAAGCAATATGTCAAATTTGTCGTATACAATTCCCAAATTATGTTTAAAAATTTTTGTATAACGACAAAATTGTCGCTATATAAAATTCTTTTCCCTGCTATTTTCCATGAAATATTAATCTAATACACTGTTATCATTGTATTAAAAATACATGGCATGTTTTGTGATTTTTATATCAAAAAATATGCGGAGGTTCTTATGTCCAAAGAAGATGATTTTACCTGTAAAGAAAATGACTTAGGCGTTGAAAAATCCATCGCTCTCCCTGTTATTATTGTTTTACTGCTTGTCAGCCTGCCTGCTATCTTTTACAGTGCAGAAATGGAAGCTGTGTTAAAAGCTATTGTTAATCCATTAAATAAGGCATTAGGCAGTTCTTTCTTATGGCTTGTAACCATTTTTGTTTTTCTGCTTGTTTATTATGCCATCAGCAAATATGGTGACATCAAATTTGGTGATCCGGACGAAAAACCGGAATTTCCACTTGGCTCCTGGGCTGCCATGATTTTCACCTCCGGTGTTGCCGGTGCCTGCATGTTCTGGGCTATTGTTGAACCTTCCTGGTATTTGGTTACCCCACCCATGAATGCAGAACCTGAAAGCCTTGAAGCCTATCAATGGAGTTTGAGTTTCCTCCTTTTGAACTGGGGTCCTACTGCCTGGAGTTCCTATTTTATTTGCGCATTGCCTATTTGTTATATGTTCCACATCAGAAAACAGCCGCTTCTGCGTGTCAGTGCTGCCTCTGAAATTGTTATAGGCGAACATAAAGATAAATTATTGGGAAAAGCTCTGGACTGCTGCTTTATTTTGGGTTTGATGTTCTGTACAACCATGACGATGTGCCTCTCTTTGCCAACCGTTGAAGCAACTGTCTGCAAGGTAACAGGACTTGAACCTTCTCTTGCCCTGCAAGGCAAAATTCTCCTCACCACCATTGCCATTTCTGCTGTCAGCGTTTATTTTGGCTTGAAAAAAGGAATTAAACGTGTCAGTGATTTTAACGTGCTGATTGCTTTTGGTTTACTCATTTATGTTTTCCTGTGCGGACCAACTTCTGTCATTTTTGATACCTTTACCAATGCAGTCGGCAGAACTGCCAACAATTTCCTCATGTGTATTCTCTGGACAGACCCATTCACAGACGGAACAGTGCCTCAGGACTGGACAATGTTCTATGCTATGAACTGGCTGGGATACGGACCTTTCATGGGGCTCTTTATTGCCAGAATTTCCCGCGGCAGAACAGTACGGGAAATCGTCGGCTGCGGCTTGTTCTTCGCTGTTCTTGGCGGTTACTGCATGCACGGCGTTCTTGGTTCCTATACCTTATATCTCTCACGCAGCGGACTTCTTGATGTTACCGGCATTTTGGTTAATCAGGGCGGAGCTGCTCTTATGGCTGAAGTCTTTGGCACCTTGCCGTTCAGTACCGTTGTCTTTATTGTTTATGCCATGGTTTCAACCATTTTCCTGGCAACAAGCATCAACTCCAGCTGTTATATCATGGCAGCAACAGCCACAAAACGCATTGGCGTCAATGATGACCCCAACAAGTACTATCTGGTATTATGGGCACTCTTGCAGGGATTGCTCGCTTTTGGCAGCCTGACCATGGGCGGACTGGAAGTTGCAAAGATGCTCGGCAAGCTTGCAGGTATTTTCATTTGTATCCCTGTTGTTCTTCTTGCCTATGCATGGATCAAGATGCTGAAGGGTGATAAGTTAAAAGATATTACCGATTGCAGATAATCATATCCTTGTATAATTATTCCCTGCAAAGGAAGCCAGTTTAAGCTGGTTTCCTTTATTGCTTAAAAATATTTTTCGTGTATATTCAAAGAAAAAACTGGGGTTATACTATGGTTCAATATAGAGATACACATTTTTTTAGTGAATTTGAAAGAAATATTTTTGATATTCTTCCTGGTTTAGCCTATTACTGTAAATTTATTCCTTCAAAAACAGATACCCCCTATGATTATTCTCTGATTTTACAATATGCCAGCAAGGGCTGTTTTGAACTGGTGGGCGTTTCTGCCGCTGAATTTATTAAACAAAACAAAAATGTGCTTGAACATCTGATGACTGATGATGATGCCAAAAGAACCCATAATTACAGCTATGATCAGGTAGAACAAAAAAAGTCCTATGAAATGAAATATCGCATAAAATTAGATAGTGTCGTCAATTAACTTTTAATTTTTTTTAAACTCTGTTATTCTCCT
>CAOMFZ010000058.1 GCA_948482415.1 uncultured Mailhella sp. | reverse complement strand
CATGAATAAGGGTCTTGGCTATATCGAAGCGAACTGGATACATAATACGAATGAATATGGCGTATTGTACGGTGAACATCCATATTATATGGAAGGCGGAAGTGACCTTGGCGAACTTCGCATGGGGCTTGAAGGACGCATGACGACCAACTGGCTTGGCTGGCTGACACTCGGTACACAGCGCGGCCGTCACGGATACCATAATGAAACCATTTTAGCCGGTCTCCGATACATGTTCTAAAACTTCTATACTAACCGGATTGTGCATCTGCACAGTTCGGTTAGCTGCAATAACGGATTATTCTATGAAAAAAAATATAAAAATTTTGTGGGCAATAGTTTGCGTGTGCATGCTTTGTCTTGCCCTTGAAGGCTGTGCATCTAAAGACTGGTCTTATAAAGATAAAGAGTATCCAAACGTAAGCTGGTTTGCCAAGTCAACAAATATTATTGACGAAACCCGGTTTAAACAAACGGCAGAGCCAATTCGCGTGCTTTTGTTTGTCAATTACACCTTTGAAGGCCGCCCTGTTATTAAGGATCCCTTTGATGACCGCACCCCGGATTGGCGCGAAACAGACGGGCTTTGGCTTGCAGCTAAACGCTGTCTTGAAGAAACAGGCTTGTTTCAGGTTGTTGATATAGAAGAAGAAAATATTCAGGGCAGAATGTTCCTGAATATTTACAGAAAGATGACTGAAGAAACAAAAGCTCGTGTTGCTGAAAAAGAACAAAATAGTTCTGCTGAAAAATTTGTCTATGAATTTGACATGGGCATGGATATGAAGCTTTATCTCAAGAGTAAGGCGGTGTTAACAGCTTCTGCAAAAACCAATCGCATGTTTATCGGACATGAAGATTCCAGGGAAAAAGAACTTGGACAAGCTCCGGAAAAGTTCACCTTTTCATATTTCAATAATATGGATTTTCATACGGAATTTGTCCGCCGTTTCTATAGACAAATGCTCTTTGAAAACTTGAAACAAATTGAAAACGATTTGTAAGCAATAAGCAAAAATCAGTGATAATGAAAAGGCTTTCCCGCAAAGAGAAAGCCTTTTTATGTATGCTTTAATATAAAAAAAAACGCTCTTTTGAACGTCTTTTATGTGTTTACTTGATATTTTTTAATTTTGTTCTTTCCATTCGTGATTGACGCGGCTGACCACATCTTCAATGGTTTCGACCTGATCGGGAGAACATACACCGATAAGCGGCTGATTAACATCAACATTTTGGTTATGGCTAAAGTAGACCTGATAAATAATGCCGTTTGGACCGGTATAACGCAGGGGGACTTCCCGTTTCATACGGGAAACAATAAATAATTCCATACCGTCTGTCACTGTTACGGAACGGCTGCCATAAACTTTCACTTTTGTGTCAATATCAGGGATAAAATAATATTTGGCGCGTTCCGGTGCAAGAAAAAGGTGCAGTGTTTTCTGCAAAATGGTATTGATAACCTCTTCCTTTGTCAGAAAATGGCGCAAAATACCGATTTCAACGCCTGCTTCCACAAAGCCGTTATCATATTCTTTATGCAGTTTTTGGATTATCCCTTTCTGGCAGGCGTGAATAAAACGAGGGTTATTTTCACGGGTAATAACCGCAATTTTAGTGCCTGGAAATTCTTTAAATTCACCTGTGGCGTCCGTTACTTTATCGCCCTCTTTGAGATTGGAAAATTCAATTTTTCCTGTATGGGGCGTTTTTATGCTTAAATCCGTATAGGGATGTTGTTTTATTTCTTCTAAAAGTGCAGTGATATCTAACATTTATTCGTTCCTATCTATAATAAAGATTACGTCCGCCCATGGTGAGTAATGCCTGCTTTAAATTCGTGCGCGTGTCACGTCTGTCCCAAACACCTTGAATATGGCCGCGGGAAAGGGCTTTATAACAGTTATGGTGATCCGGCGGAACATCTATGCCCGTCGTGTTTTTGATAACGGCAGGACCGGCAAAACCAATATTAGAAGAACGCATGGCAAATTGGTAGTGCGCGCAGCCAAGGAAGCTGGCAACCGGACCGCCAAAGCTGTTGGTATCATAAAGCACGAGATAGAGTCCTCCAGCGCGTAAATAACGGCGGATAGCAATGGTTACGCGGGGCATTTGGATAACGCCGTGGGTGCCTTCCTGAATACGGATACCTGCTGTGCCGTGTGAATAAATAATGAGCGGATAGCGTTTTCTGCGAGCTCTGTCAATGGCAGAAATCAGTTTTGCCCCTTCGGCTGCCCCCACAGAACCGCCTCGGAAAGGAGCGGCTAAAATCGCCACAATGCAGCGTATGCCGTCAAGGCTTGCTTCATAGGTAATGCAGGCTGATTTCAGCTTTGTTTTTTCTCTGGCTTCCTTCAGACGTTCGTCCAAAGTCGGAAATTTCAGGGGATTGCCTGCTTCCCATTCATTATTAAATTCATAAATGGAGTTTTCGTCAAAGCAGTTATACATAAACCATTGGTATTCCATTTTAAAATGGTGACCGCAGTTGATACATACCCCCGCAAATTCATTGTAGAGATCAGGCGCCCATAAATCAATACAGCCATGGGTTGCACTGTTGGTACAGGTCACAGCCCTGTCTTCTTTTGCTCTGGGGCTTACCCATTTCCATGCATTTTTTCGGCTGTCTTCTTCTTCCCATTTGGAAAGGGTCGTCAGTTCTTCTTCTGCAACAGTGTCAATGCGGCGAACCTTATTATAGGCATTTTTGAAGGGCTTGGAAGTTTTGTGTTTAAAACTCATCCATTCCGCTTCAATTTCTTCGCGCAGGCGCTGATAGTTTTTGCGCTGACGATGATAAATATCATACACAAGTCTGTTATATACTTCGCGCCATTGTTCTGCCCATGTATCGGCAAGCGCGCCTAATATGCTTTGTCTGTTGATATAGCTTTTGCGTGACATACGCAAAAACTTATGCTGGCGTTCTTCAATTAAATCACTGCGCATGCTGCGTTTAATATGCCAGCGTACATAGGTTTCATCAAGATTGACACTAGGATTTTGCAGGCGGTGAAGTTTGTTGAAATTAAAAATGGAAAAACCGTTTGATTTGAGCATGATTTCATCTGTCGCCCGAATCACTTCCTGACGAAGGGTGCGGAAGAAATCATAATGATACGGTCTTGCTCCAAGCAGCGGCTCCTGCACTATTTTATCGATATAACCAAAAGATAAGTTATTCTGCGCAGTTAAATGGAGATTTTTTGCACAGCGTTCCGTAAGTTCCGCACTTGCCCGTTCTCCGCGTTTGAGCCTGCCTTCAATGGCAGCCGCTCCCTCCGGAGAAATGACTGAATAATAGCCATGGGAAAGCATAAGGCGTTTATCCGCAAGTCCAAAGGCTTCAGCTCCGCCGGAACCGCCTTCTGAAATAACTGCCACAATAGGCACGGACAAGCCTGCCATTTCATAAATATTTTTAGCAATTTGCTGGGCCGCTCCGGGATATTCTTCCACAGGGTCGCCGCCGGGGGTAAAAATAAAGGAGTGGATCGGAATGCCCTCAGTTTCTGCAACGTGCATATAGTGCAGGGCTTTTGCATTGCCCCAGGGCTTTGCAGAACCGCCGTTTCTGAATTCTTCGCCGTGGCCTTTTTCATGACCGATAACCATGACAGACTGGTGATAGGTTTTCTTTCCGTAACGACGCGTAATATAGGCACGGGCAATAAGTACGGCAGGGTCATTGGTATGTTCGTCCTGACCGCCAATTTCCGTGTAGTTGTCGTACACATTTTCAAGGATATCTTTTAAACAAATACGCTGCGGATGGCGAACAATGCGAACCTTATCCATGGGAGTCAGCTTTGCTTCAAGCTTTTTTTCCATGAATATGAAAAGCTCGTCCAGCGCTGTCATCATTTCTTCTGCATTTTGCGGCGCACACTCTTTCAATTCATTCAGGCGATTTTCTAAAAGTGTTATATCTTCCTGATGCTTGCCGGCAAAAATATCTTTTATATAATTCAGTCTGTCTGTTAAGTGTTGTATTTTTTTTGTTAATTCCATAATATTACTCATTAAAATTTCAAAATTCTGTCTGTGTTTTCAAGCAGGAATGGAATATTGGATTTAAGGCTTTCACCTTGGGGATTGCTTCCTGCTATCACAAGAGAATTGAGAAATTCTTTTCCTCGTTGTTTTGCATTTTCAAGATTGGTTCCCCAAACAATGCCTAACGCTAAATTGGGGTCAAATTCTGTAGGAATGGTATAAGGATTTTCTTTGCTTACTTTTGGTAAATGGGTGTGCATGGAAAGCCAAGGGGCTTTTTCATATTTAAATGTATCAATATCGCCCACCCACGGGGTAAAATTATGTTCGGTATCTTCAGCAATAATGCGGTATTCAATACCAATTCCGTCAAATGTAATATCGTTCTGGGTATAGCCGAGAGGTTCGCCAAGCCCTGTTCTGATTTGTTCGGCAATAAGATCAACGCCATTTTTGCCTTTAATCCGGGAAATGGCAGCAGAAACGCCGTTTTCAACCTGAATACGCGTATTGACTTCCATAAGAAACGGGTTTCCTTCTTTGGTTACAATCCATTCCCAGGTACCAACACTGTCATAATTGACCTTTCTGGCAAGAACAAGGGAGTGTTCAATTATATCGTCCATAACCTTTTGCGCGTCAAAAGTATAATGAATATTTTTGGGGTCAAAACCCGGAGCAATTTCAATACGTTTTTGCAGACCTGTTGATTGGATAGAACAGTTTCTTGTGCCAAAATGGACAGGATTTTTTCCGGACCTGTCGGAAATAATCTGCACTTCCAAATGATTGAAGTTTGTAATTCTTTGTTCAATCAATACGCCGTCATCTTTAAACTGGCGCATGGCATAGTTTCTGATTCTTCTGTAAACAGAACGGAACAAGTCAATGTCATGAATTTCTTCAATGCCCATGCCCCCGCCGCCGGCAGAAGCCTTTACCAAAACAAGAGGGGTTTTTACGCCTTGCTGCAGCTGGAAATCAAAAAGCGTATGCGCAATTTTTTCAGCTTCACTTTCGTCATAAATAGGTCTGTCAGAGCCCGGAACAGTGGGCACATTGAGACTTCTGGCTATACGTTTTGTATTGATTTTATCCCCAAGTTCACGGATAACGCGCCATGAAGGTCCAAGAAAAATAAGCGGACGGGTTCTTTCGGTTACACGGCGGGCAAAGCGGAAATCTTCAGCAAAAAAACCATAACCGGGATGAATGGCTGTTGCTTCGGCAGTGTCGGCAACGCTTAAAATTTCGTTTGCATCATGATAGGAACTGATACGGTAAAGACTATTTTTATCACCAAGTTCTTTGGCTAATTTTACATGACCTGAATGGACGTCTTCTTGTGTATATACTGCAACAAATTTTAAACCAAGTTTACAACATGCTTGAATAATTCGGACTGCAATTTCACCACGATTTGCAATGAGGACTTTATGTTGTTTTTCCACAGGAAAATCCTTTGAAAAGTAAGTATAGTAAAACTGTAAGAAAACTTACATTAATTTCCAGACATTTTATTCTTAAAAACGAAAAAAAGCAAAGTTTTTTTTAGCATGTGAAAAATTTTTAAAACAATAAAAATAAGCAATTAGGAGACCTGCTTCTTTCAATGACTTTGCTTTATGCTGATTATTTTAATGGCATCTGTCATCAATTTCCGGAAAGAAATTTTCATCGTCCTTGTATTCTTCACTGACAAATAAATGGCAAAAACAAGCGCCGAATTCTTTCACGTCAATGTTTCTGTATGCACAGGGGCATGTCGTGTGCTTATCTTTGTCAGCATCATTATTGGCAAGACGGCAGGGGCAATTTAAATAACCGTAATTATCCAGATTTTGGAGTAATCCGTCAATAATTTCCATGCAATGTGCATAATTTTTGTGAAGAAAATAACCTTTTTTTTCTTCTTTTTTCAGCAAATTATAAAGTTCTTCGGGACTCATTTTAAAAGTGCCTCCCTCAGTGCCTGTTCTCTGAAACCTGTAATGATTTGTCCGTTTGCAAGGCGTATCGTAGGATAAGAACCGCGCGGATTGTAGACTTTTAATTTTTCCAATAAAATTTTATAAAGCTGTTTTGGGTAGGTATCGATATAAATAAGCGTATAGGGGATTTTATGGCTGTCTAAAAATTCTCTTGTTCTTTTGCAGTGATGACAGGTTGAAAGAGCATAAATAAAAGTATTGGGCACATTTTCAGGTTTGAGTGCCATTTTATAGAGCGTTTGCTCTTCCTGACTGAGTTTTGCTAAAATATTTTCAACGGGTTCTTCTTTTGCCTGTTTACTCTTGAAATAGACTATCCCAAAAACAACAAGAAGAAATCCAATAATAACAAGTAAATACGTTGCAGCCACTTTAATCCCCTATTGGTTGAGACTATAAATATTTGTAACGGTTTAATCGTATCATAATTATACCAAAAGTCTAGTAAATTTTTATTTATTAAAAATTCGCTTTGCTTTTGTCTTTTCTTTTGATAAAGAGGTATTTCTCTTTGTTGTTTTGTTTTTAGCTATCATTTTGTCTGTATTTTGTTTTATATTTTTGTTCGTTCGTGTTTCTTTTTTTATATTTTTCGCAGATGTTTTTTGTGTTTTTAAAGATTTTTGTTTTGCTGTATCTGTTTTCTTGTCTGTAACGGTCTGTATTTGTTCGATTTCCTTGAGATTTTTATATTTGCTGTCTGCCGGCATGCATAAAATGGCTTTTGATTTAAAATCGCGGGTAATTTTTGCAGGGAATCTCACATCGCACAGAGTGCCCATTGGCAGATGAGTACTGTCAAGAATAAGCAAAAGTCCTTTTTCATGGCAGGCATAGCGGGCTCTTCCCTTATAATGCGGTACAACAAACGCGTCTGAAATAATTCTTGCTTTGTGTTCGCTTTGTTCCTGTTTGAGAAGTTTTTCAGCCAATTCCTTTTTGGCAAGATACAAATAGGATAAACTGACGGATTCTTTATCCAAGCCTGCTTTTTGCGAAAGCTCTTTTAATTCTTTTGGAATAAAAGCTGTTTCGGTATTGAAATGACACCATGCATTTTGTTTATGAAACTGCCTGGTGAGCGGACAGGAAACAGCATGGGGACAAGGGCTGATAATTTGATGGGGAGCTTCTTCTTTTTCGTCTTCAAATGCATTTTCTGCCCAGCCGTTTTCTGATGTTTCAACTTCGCCGATTTCTTCATCAACGTCTTCAAATTCATCAAGTTCCTGTATTTCTTCGGTAACAAGCGTGCGCAAAATTTGTATCATTCTGGCTCCCTGTCTTGTTCCCGGTTCAACAACAAAGATTTTTCCTGTGTCATCAAGGACTTGGCAAGCCATATCATAAATATGGCGGATTTGTTCAAAAGTGGAAATTTTTTTCTTTTCGTCTCCTTCATTGAGCACGTTTCCCATGGTAATTAAAGAAACCGGCGTGTGGATTTGCCGTAAAATTTTATGATTTGGAGCGCGGACAATTTCAATTTTCCACAGGCATTCAGGAGCAAGTTTTTGGCGAAGTATTTCAAAAAGATTTCTGCCGATTTGTAAAGGTTGCGGGGCAATATCAGCACAAATAAAGGTAATTTCTTTTTTATGCAAATCTTTTCGGCTGAGAAACAGGGCTAAAGGAATGGTTAAAGGTCCTGAGCCCAGGTCCGCAAAGGTGCATTTTGGGGGGATTGTGCCGAGATTGATTTGCGGAAAAAGTTTGCATAAACGAATTAAATTCCACATTAAAAAGTAATGAAAATAGGCAGATAAAAGACGCGGATTTGTCCAGTAGGGACGAGAAAGCATTTCCCGTTCAGTGGTCAGATATTCGGATAATTCCCTGCATGCATGGGGGAGTTCTTTTCTTTGGCTTGGCTTCATGGGAATAAGTTCTGCAAGTGCAGGGTAAAGAAGAGAAAATCCCTTTTGTGTAAAGTCATTAAGTTCAGAAAAAAGTTCTTTGTTCATAATGGAGCCTAAAAATGCATATTGTTGATGTAGAGCGTATTATATTCGTCTTGATTGGTTAAATCAATAATAATCGCCTGTGCCGAAATTTTTTCAACTTTGTGTATCAGTTCCCTATCCGTGTAATAGGAAAACAGCCCCTTGAGGGAAGAGTTGCCGATAATTTTTGTTTTTGCCTTGCTGTTTTTAGGCAGAAAACCGAGATTTTCGAGAATATCAAGGGGAATGTGGGCGCTTAATGCCCCTGACAGAAAAATAGTTTCAATGGTATTTTTCTGCATAAAAAGTTCAATGGCAGAAGAAAAGGCTGCTTTCACTTTTAAAATATTTTCAATATCTTCTGCACAAAGATATAAATTATCTGTGACATACAGGCGTTTTTCACCATTTATTTCTTTGAAACGGGTAAGAAGTTTTTTTGCCAGAGGGCTGACTTGTTCAGGCTGATTATTTTGAAACAATCCCTGCCTGTTGATACAATTTGTGGATAAGAGAATATTGAGTAAAGAAAGATAGGCGGCACCGCAGATAAACTGCGCATTGCCTTTGCATTCAAAAGAAAGCCCAAAGGGCGTTAAGGAAAAAGAAAGAATAATATTTTCCCCTTTGCCGTGCACAGCGCTTCCGCAGCGCATGCCGACACCCTCAAGAGCAGGACCTAAGGGAACGCTTGCTCCGTAAACCTGTCCGTCATGATAATAAATAAATTCACCGTTTGTGCCTAAATCAGCCAAAAGAAAATTATCAAGGTCAGGATAATTTTGCAGAATATAAGCAAGCCCGGCACAGGCATCAGCGCCGATAAAAGCACTCATCTGCGGAGGAATAAAAACAGGGGGCAGTTTATTGAAATGATAGTGTGTGCTGCCTTTGTTTTCCAGATAATAAGGAGCTTCAAGCAGGCCTTTTGTGCTCTCGCCTAAAAAAAGCGCTGTCATGGCAGGGTTAGCCGCAAGATATATTTCGTTGACTGCAATGCGGGTTTTTTCCAGTTCTGTGCAAAGATTTTGTAAAAATTCCAATATAATACTTTGCAGACGGCTCGGTTTTTGTTTTTCAATAAAATGTTCATAATAGAGCCGTGCCATAACATCAGCGCCGGCAAACATCTGCGGATTTAAAATTTTCCCCTGCGTAAAAACTTTTTGCTCGTTTTGTACTGCAAAATCAATAGATGTAGTGCCAAGGTCAATAAAAAGTACGGCAGTTTCATAGGAACAGTTTTCAGGTAACTGCAAATTAAATTGGCTTGCATTTTGCTGCAAATCGTCAAAAATTGACAGCTCAAGATTATCTTCCAAAGGGTGTTTGCAGGCTAAGCGGATATTTTTTTCCTGCTCTTCCTTGCTGAGCAGTATTTTTTCTAAGGGGGTCAGCATAGGAACAGGGGAATGATACTGTATTTTGCAGCGTCCGCATTTTCCCATGCCGGTACAAAGGGGGCGGGGCTTTATTTGGGGCAGGCTAAAGAGATAACCGGCATTTGCATTATGAGGCAGTTCCTCAAAATTAATGCTGAAATTTTCATTATTGTAGTGTATTAATACTGCCATAAATTTTCCTTTGTAAGACGATGGATAGTATATAAGATTAAAGATAAAAGAGCAAATACATTGTATTTTTGTAAAAAATATATAGAAATGGCAAAAAGTGCCGATATGGGATTTGATTGTGTTATTTCTTGCTTGACATTGTATTTTGAGAATGTATATTTTATAGAGATAAATAATTAAGGCGGTTTATATGAACAAATTTCTCGCTCAAGATGAAGTTGATGCTCTTTTGAATGGTTTATCTGGTGGGGATTTGGATGTAGAAGAAGAGACAGAAGAGGATTCCGACGGTGTCGTTCCGTTTGACCTTGCGAATCAGGATAGAATTATTCGCGGCCGTATGCCTGTTTTGGAAATTATCAATGACAGGTTTGCAAGACTCTGCACCAACGCCTTAACCAATACTGTGCGCAAACGCGTGGAAATTTCCCCTATTTCTATTGATATGGCAAAATTTGGGGAATTTATGCGTTCCCTTCCTGTGCCTACCAGTATCAATATTTTCAAAATGGAACCGCTTCGCGGCAATGCGCTGATGATTGTTGATGCGCGTCTTGTTTTTGCGCTGGTGGAAAACGTTTTCGGGGGCATGGGGACGCAGTCCAAAGTTGAAGGCCGTGAATTTACCCGTATTGAACAAGCGATTGTGGACAGGATTATTCGTCTTGCTCTGGAGATTATGACAGAGTCATGGCGCCCTGTGCATGAAGTAAATCTTGAGCTTATCCGCTCGGAAATTAACCCGCAGTTTGCTTCCATTGTTCCTCCCAGTGATGTTGTTGTGGTTATCAACTATGAAGTTGAGCTTGATAACTCCCTTGGCTCCATGCTTGTTTGCCTGCCTTATTCCACTATTGAACCTATTCGTTCCAAATTGAATGCCAACTATCAAACAGAACGTTTGGAAGTTGACCATGCATGGTCCGGACGACTCAAAGACAGACTTATGGAAACCCCTGTGGAATTGAAAATTGGCATTGGCAATACACAAATCACCAGTAATCAGCTTTTACGCTTGAAAGTAGGCGATATTATTACCTTGGATACTGATGTGGAACAATTGCTTCCCTGCACGGTTGAGGGTGTAACAAAATATTGGGGTATTCCGGGTATTGTGAAATCCAACAAGGCATTCCAAATCGTCAGTGTTGATGAGCCAAGATATTCTTAATAATTACAATAATAATGAAATAAAAAAGGTGGCATGTGCCACCTTTTCTTTTGTTCGGAGCATTTCCGGTAATTCTTGAGAATTTTGCAGGGGGAAAACTTTTGTAAAAGTTTCTCCCCCTGCACCCCTTTACAAAACTTTTTAAAATAAATTTCCCCAAGAACAACAAGA
>CAOMFZ010000057.1 GCA_948482415.1 uncultured Mailhella sp. | reverse complement strand
GTATCTTCCCCTGTTTCAGCGAGTACCATAAATTCATGGGAGAAATTACCGCCAATGGAGCCGGTATCCGCTTCAACAGGACGGAAATTCAATGCCATATTGCTGAAAATCTTATTATAGGCATTAAACATGTTTTTATAGCTTTTGTCAGCGCCTTCGTCGCTGCTGTCAAAAGAGTAAGCGTCTTTCATTAAAAATTCACGTCCGCGCATAAGCCCAAAACGGGGGCGAATTTCATCACGGAATTTTGTTTGGATTTGGTATAAATTAAGAGGAAGCTGACGGTAAGAGCGAACTTCCCAGCGAAGCAGGTCAGTAATAACTTCTTCGTGGGTTGGTCCCAGACAATAATCACGTTCGTGTCTGTCTTTGAAACGCAGTAATTCTTTGCCGTATTTTTTCCATCTGCCTGATTCCTGCCAAAGGTCAGCAGGCTGGACAGTAGGCATTAAAATTTCTTGAGAACCGGCATTATTCATTTCTTTGCGAATAATGTTGGCAGCTTTATTCAGCGCTCTCAATCCAAAAGGCAGCCAGGTATAAATACCTGAGGTTAATTTTCTAATCATGCCGGCGCGGAGCAGGAGTTTATGACTGATAACTTCTGCTTCGCTTGGTGCTTCTTTTAATGTGGGAATGTAGGAAGAACTCCAACGCATACTATCCTCGTTATATGTTTTTTAGTTTGTCCAGTTCTGCTAAAAAGGTTTTTAATAAATTTTCTTCACCTTGTACAGAGTGGATAATTTCGCCTTTTTTAAAAATAACGCCTTTTCCTTTGCCGCCTGCAAGACCGATATCTGCTTCTTTTGCTTCCCCCGGACCGTTGACTACACAGCCCATGACCGCAACTTTTAAGGTGTCAGGCAGTTCGATCAGTTTTTCTTCTACTTTTTCTGCAAGGGCAATAAGATTTATTTCTGTCCGTCCGCATGTCGGGCAGGAAATAAGTTCCGCTCCCATTTGGCGAGAGCCGGTTGCGCGTAAAATTTCTTTGGCAACAGCAATTTCTTCTATGGGATTAGCCGTTAAAGACACGCGTATGGTATCACCAATTCCATGTAATAGCAAGCTGCCAATGCCAAGGGCAGATTTGACGCTTCCGCGGATGGGCGTACCTGCTTCTGTCACGCCTAAATGAATTGGGTAGTCAGTTTTTTCAGATAACAGCATATTGGTTTTAATGGTGTCAATGACAGAAGAGGATTTTATGGAAACTTTAATTTGTGTTACGCCTCGTTCTTCTAAATAAGCGGTATGGCGTAAGGCGCTTTCAACCAGCGCTTCCGGGCTTGGGTGTCCGTATTTTTCCAGTAAATCTTTTTCCACAGAGCCGGAATTAACGCCCACGCGCACTGCTGCATTACAGGCAAGGATTTTTTCTGCCAGAATATCAATCGGTTTGGTATCAGTAATACCATTGCTGTTTTTTTTCAGAATATTTCCCGGATTGATGCGAAGAGCCGTAAAACCGGCGTCAAGTGCCATGAGTGCAAGCCTGTAATCAAAATGAATGTCAGCAACTAAGGGCAGCGGTGTGAATTTATTGAGTTCTGCCAGTTTTTGTGCTGTTTCCATATCAGGCACAGCAACACGCACAATTTCACAGCCTTTTTTTGCCAGCGCTTCAATTTGTTCAAGTGTTGCTTTAATGTTTTTGGTGGGAGTATTGGTCATGCTTTGAATGCGGACAGGATTTCCTCCGCCGATAAGGTAGGGACCTATTTTGACAATTCGTGTTTTTTTTCGTTCAGCAAACATATTAATGTACCTTTTTTGTTTTGTGCAGCATGTCAAATGTATAAATGCATAATGCAATCCAAACAACCGGGAATGTAATATAATCAGAAGCTCTTACAGCTTCGCGGGTATAGAAAATTGCCAGCAGAAAATTAATGCTGGGGCTGAGATAAAGAATAAAGCCAAGGGTAGTCAGGCGGACAGTGATTGCTGCAAAGCTAAAGAGAATAAGGGGAATGCCTGTAAAGAAAATAGTGCCGAAAAGCAGGAGATAATGGCTTAAATCATAGCCAATAATACCGTACTGCGGTTCTGTAAAATAAAGCCACAGACAGCTGAAGGGCAAAATAATCACAGTTTCAGCAAGTAAAATGGAAATGGCATCTGCATTGATTACTTTATGCATGAAACCGTAAATAGCAAAAGTAAAGCCAATAAATATCCCCAAATAAGGAATTTCTCCATAGGAAATGATGCCGTAACTGACGCCGGCAATAACCAAACCAATGGCAATGATTTGATTTTTATTGAGAACATCATTGAAAAATATTCTGCCCAGAGCCATGCTTATAAGGGGGGTAAGGTAATAGCCAAGGCTTACTTCAATGGCTTTTCCTGAATTGATTGCATAAATATAAGACCCCCAGTTGAGACAAAGGAATATGGTTGCAATACAGAGATTTTTGAATATTTTTTTGTCGTGGAAAAGTGATTTTACCAAATCAAAACGAGAAGTAAGATAAACAACAAGAACAGCAAAGAAAAAAGAACAAATAAGCCGCAGACTCAAAATACTTACGGCATTAAGATAGGAAAGCATGGGCCAGAATAAAATACCCACACCCCATAAAAACTGAGAAGCTATACAAGCCATAAGTCCTTGTTGTTTCTGTGAAAGCATACAGTTCCTTATAATGTATTTGGAATAATAAAAGCGACCGAAGTCGCTTTTACAAAAAAGAAATGGCAGGTTAGTTTATGCAGGGTCAATACGGGAGAAGTTATTGCCAAGCATAACCTTTACACGCTGACCGAGAGAAAATTGTGCATCAGGTCTTTCAATAACGGAAAGTGTGCGTCCTTCATCAGTTTCTACGATGATTTCAAGTGCTTTGCCATTAATTTGAGAACCGGCAGCAGCACCGCCGATAGCACCAATAGCGCCGCCTAAAACGGTAGCAATGGTTCGGCCTGTTCCTCTGCCGATAGCATTACCGATAGCAGCACCAGCAGCAGCGCCGGCAACACCGCCAACTGTTTGTTCTGTCGGGTTATCAACAGAAACTTCATGTATACTTACAATTTTACCATAGTGGACATTGTATGCCTGTGCCTGTCCGACAGTACCGCGTTGGTTTACTGTTGTACATGCAGAAAACATAAGAACTGACAAAAGCATAACTAAAACACTTAATTTTGTTTTCATTATTACCTCATTGTTAAAGATGAATTAATCTCTGACCGTTATACTATTCTTTTTTAAAAAAGATTTCAAGTCGTTAATTGAGTATGTTCCATAGTGGACAATAGACGCGATAAGCGCGGCAGATGCTTTACCTTTTGTTACAGCTTCAAGCAAATCTTCGGGCTTGCCTGCTCCTCCTGAAGCAATAACAGGAATTTGCACAGCTTCGCAAATAGTTTTTGTGAGGGTAATTTCATACCCGTTTTTGGTGCCGTCAGCATCAATGGAGTTGACGCAAAGTTCCCCGGCACCGCGTTTTTCACATTCTTTAGCCCATGCTATGGCGTCAATGCCGCAATAGGTTCTGCCGCCATGAATAACTATTTCATAACCGGAGGGGATTTTTTCTGTTTTTTCAACTTGTTTGACGTCCATGCCCACAACAATAGCCTGTGAGCCAAAAGCCAGCGCTCCTTGTTCAATGAGTTCCGGATTTTTTACTGCCGCAGAATTGATGGAAACCTTTTCCGCTCCTGCTAAAAGCACGGCGCGCATTTCTTCAACGGTATTGATACCTCCGCCCACGCAAAAGGGAATGAAAATATTTTTTGCAACATTTTCAACTACTTCAAGCATTATTCCGCGTTTTTCATGGGAAGCGGTAATATCATAAAAAACAATTTCGTCTGCGCCCTCTTCATAATATTTTTTGGCTGTTTCCACAGGGTCGCCAATATCGATATTATTTTCAAATTTTATGCCCTTTGTCAGGCGTCCGTCCCGAACGTCAAGACAGGGGATAATTCTTTTGCAAAGCTGAGTATTCATAGTTTACCTTATTTAATTTTATATCATTGATTAGTTATTGTGATTTTCGCAGTAATCATTAAAATTTTTCAAAAGCTGCAAACCTGTTTTGCCGCTTTTTTCCGGGTGAAACTGCACAGCCCACAAACCGTCATGCCCAAAAATCGCTGTAAATTCCCTGCCATAGGTGGTTGTTGCTAAAATCAAATTTTTATCTTGCGGTTCCGGATAAAAGCTGTGCACATAATAAACAGTATCGCCTGATTCTATATTTTTGAGAAGAGGGCTTTCCCGTTTAACTGTTATGCTGTTCCAGCCCATATGCGGAATACGGATTTTTTCAGGAATATTCTTTTCATTGATGCCGTCAGTCCAGTCAGGATTGAATTTTTTGCAGGTACCCGGAATAATGCCAAGGGTTTTGGTATTATTTTCTTCGCTGTAATCAAGCAAAATCTGACAGCCTAAGCAAATGCCCAAAAGGGGCTTTTTTTCTTCAACAACAGCTTTAAGTAATTCGTCCTGTCTTTGACCTGTCAGCCTGTCCATGGCTTGTTTTGCCGCACCGACACCCGGAAAAATAACTCCGTCAGCCTGCATGATTGTTTCGTTATTATCCGTAATGCATGCTTCAATGCCTAAAAAATTCAAAGCCCGCAAGACACTTGTTTGATTACCTGCTTTATAATCGAGAATTGCTATCATGGTTTCCTCAAAAAAAAATGTCCTAAAAATTTTACAGACCAAAGATTAACCTTGCTTATATATTAAGTAAAGGATAAAATACACAGAAATAAAAATCGGATAATCATATACATATACTTGGATTATCTTGTAAGGAGGCTATTGTGCTTGATTTGAAAATTATGCAAAAAGAACCTGAACGTGTTGCAAAAGCTCTTGCTGACCGAAATTCTGCGCTGAGCATTGATGAGTTTTTAAAACTTGATGCCCGCCGCCGTGCTGCCTTATCGGAAGTTGAAGCGCTGAAAAGCAAACGCAATACAGAATCTGCACAAGTAGCAAAAATGAAAAAAGCCGGTGAAGATGCCAGTGCACTTATGGCTGAACTTGGCAAATTATCAGATAAAATTAAAGAACTTGATGTGGAAGTTGAAGCGATTAAAGCGGAACAGGAAGCCCTTATGCTCACTGTGCCAAATATTCCTGATGCGTCCGTACCCTATGGCAAAGATGAAAATGACAATGTGGAAGTGCACCGTTTTGGGGAAGCTGCAAAATTCAATTTTCCCATTAAAGACCATGTGGATTTAGGTGCGCCTTTTGGACTTGATTTTGAAAGAGCTTCAAAATTATCAGGCGCAAGATTTGCTGTTTCTATCGGACAGCTTGCCCGTCTTGAACGTGCACTCATGAATTTTTATGTGGATACGCAAACTCTTGAATTTGGACATACAGAAGTCAATGTTCCTTTGCTGGTAACCCGCAGCACCATGCAGGGCACAGGACAGCTTCCAAAATTTGAAGAAGATTTATTCAAAATTCAGGGCTGGGACCATTATCTTATTCCAACGGCAGAAGTTCCTTTGACTAACCTGCATGCCGGCGAAGTTTTGGAAGAAGATATGCTTCCTATCTGGTATACTGCGGCAAGTTCCTGCTTCCGCTCAGAAGCCGGTGCCTATGGTAAAGATACAAGAGGACTTATTCGTCAGCACCAGTTTACCAAAGTTGAAATGGTGCATTTCTCTCATCCTGACAAATCTTGGGAAGACCTTGAAAAAATGCGCCGCTGTGCTGAAATGCTTTTGGAACGTCTTGAATTGCCATACAGAACCATTACGCTGTGTACCGGCGACATGGGCTTTAGCTCTGCTAAAACTTATGACGTGGAAGTTTGGGTTCCATCACAAAATACCTACAGAGAAATTTCTTCCTGCTCAAACTGTACAGATTTTCAGGCTCGCCGTGCAAACATTAAATTTAGACCGAAAGGCGGCGGAAAACCTGAATATGTGCATACATTGAATGGTTCAGGACTTCCGACAGGCCGTTCTTTAGTTGCTGTTATTGAAAATTATCAGCAGGAAGACGGCTCAATAAAGGTACCAGATGTGCTTGTGCCTTATATGAATGGAGTCAAAGAAATCCGCTAAAAATTTGTTAAGTTTGCAGTAAAAAATAAAAGCTTAACTTGACTTTTAAATAATAATCATTATTTTTATTAAACCAAATTCGGGAGGAAAAAATGAACGAATTACATCAAGTTTACAAATGTGAACATTGCGGAAATATTGTTGAAATCGTACACGGCGGTGCTGCACCCCTTATGTGCTGCGGCCAAAAAATGAAGCTTATGGCTGAAGGCACAAGTGACGGTGCTAAAGAAAAACACGTTCCTGTGCTTGAAAAAACTGCAAACGGTTACAAAGTGACTGTCGGTTCTGCTCTTCATGCCATGACGGAAGAACATTATATTGAATGGATTGAACTTATTGCTGACGGCGTAAGTTATAAGAAATTCCTGAAACCGGGTGACGAACCTGTTGCAGAATTCTGTCTTGATGCAAAAAATGTTTTTGCTCGTGAATATTGCAATTTACATGGACTTTATAAGTCTTTGTAATTTTATACAATGGAGAAAAATAGAATGAAAAAGTATGTATGTGAAGTTTGTGGCTATGAATATGACCCGGCTGTCGGTGATCCTGACAATGGTGTAGCAGCCGGCACTGCTTTTGAAGACCTTCCTGACAGCTGGGTTTGCCCCATCTGCGGTGCTCCAAAATCACAATTCAGCGCTGAATAAGTAATGATGAGAGATTCAAAGTTGATTTGAATCTCTTATTATTTAAAAAGACTATTTATTTTTTGAGGATATTATGGAACCAATTTTATTGAAAAATGATATTTACTGGGTCGGAGCTGTTGATTTCAATTTACGGAATTTCCACCGTTACAGCCGTTCTCCTCAAGGCTCAACCTACAATGCCTATCTTGTAAAAGATGAAAAAAATGTACTTTTTGATACTGTTGATGAAAATTACTGCGATGAACTTTTGAAACGTATTTCTGAAATCATGGATCCAACAGAAATTGATTATATTGTCTGCAACCACATGGAAAAAGACCATGCCGGCAGCATTGAACGCATAGTTGAAATCTGTAAGCCTGAAAAGATTTTCTGCTCTGTTATGGGCGAAAAATCCATGAAAGCTCAATTCAATACCGAAGGCTGGCCAATTCAGGTTGTGAAAGACGGTGAACGTTTGAATATTGGCAAACGCAATATTACTTTCCTTGAAACACGCATGCTGCACTGGCCTGACAGCATGGTTTCTTATTTGGAAGAAGATAAAGTGTTGTTCTCAAACGATGCTTTTGGACAAAACGTTGCCACCAGCTGCCGTTATGTTGATGAATATGACCGTCATTTATTGCTTCAGGCAATGAAAGATTATTATTATAACATTATTCTCCCATACTCTCCGTTGGTTTTGAAAGCTGTTGAAAAAATCAACAAACTGGGCTTGGAATTTGATATGATTGCCCCTGACCACGGGCTTATTTACAGAACAAAAGATGACATCAAATTCCTTTTTGAAACCTATGCCGAAATGGCAGCACAGCCGTATAAACTTCGTGCCGTTATTGCCTTTGAAAGCTTGTGGGGGGCTACCAAGAAAATGGCTTATGCCATTGGTGACGGCCTCAATAGTGTTGGTGTTCCCTATACCATTATTGACGCACAGGAAAATCACTGTTCCATGGTGATGAATGAACTTGCTGATTCTTCTGCGCTGATTTTAGGTTCTTCCACAAGAAATAATATGCCGCTGGTAAACCTGCTTGGCGTTATCAATAACGTAAAAGGTCTTAAACCAAAAAATCTTGTGGGTGCTGCCTTTGGTTCTTACGGCTGGTCCGGTGAATCTCCGAAAATGATTAATGACGAACTTGCTGCTATGGGTGTTGAAATTGTTGCAGAACCGGTAAAAGCATATTTTGGTCCTAATGAAGCTGAACTAAAAGCCTGCTTTGAACTCGGCAGAAAAGTCGGTTTGGCTTTGAAAGAAAAAGTAAATGCATAATAAATCTCTCATATCCTTGCCCAAACAGGGTAGGGATATGAGATTTTTTTTACATTTTATGGAGGCATTATGGACGTAGTTCTCCTTTCTCGGCTGCAATTTGCTGTTGCCGTGTTTTTCCACTTTATTTTTGTGCCATTAACACTGGGTATGACAGTATTGCTTGCAATTATGGAAACCGCCTATGTAAGGACCGGTAATGAAATGTACAAAAGAATGGTAAAGTTTTGGGGAAAACTTTTCATTATCAACTTTGTGCTCGGCATTGTTACCGGTATTACCCTGGAGTTTCAATTTGGTACAAACTGGTCAAAATACAGCGCTTTTGTCGGCGATATTTTTGGCTCTTTGCTTGCCATTGAAGCTTCTGTTGCATTTTTCCTTGAATCAACTTTTGTTGCTGTGTGGATTTTTGGCTGGGACAAAGTAAGCCAAAAAACGCACTGTGTCGCTATTTGGCTTGTTGCCATTGCAAGCAATCTTTCAGCTTTGTGGATTATTCTGGCAAACGGCTTTATGCAGCATCCTGTTGGCTATGTTATGCGCAACGGCAGAGCAGAACTTGATAATTTCCTGACTGTTCTGACTAACCCCTATGCCTGGGGACAATATTTCCACACTATTTCAAGCGGTTGGCTTTTGGCAGGCTTCTTTGTTCTCGGTATTTCTGCATGGCATTTGCTTCGTAAAAATGAAGTAGATTTATTCAAAGCCTCTGTAAAATTTGCTGCTCCTTTTACCCTTGTTCTTGCTCTTGCAGTGGCTCTCTTTGGTCATCACCAGGGCAATAATGTGGCTCTTTATCAGCCTGCCAAGCTTGCTGCCATGGAGTCTCACTGGGAAACCGCCACAAAGGCTCCAATGTTTGCTCTTGTATGGCCTGACCAGGAAAACGGCAAAAATGCTGTTGAAGCTATTGAAATTCCCGGCTTATTGAGCTTCCTTGCTTTCAATGATTTCAATGCAGAAGTAACAGGTCTTAATGATTTTGCAAAAGAAGATATTCCACCGGTTTTGACGACCTTCTTATCTTTCAGGTTTATGGTCGGCATGGGCGGACTTTTCATTCTTTTGGCATTCCTTGCATGGAAAAAACGTGAAGATTTGGCAGGCACCCCCTTGCTTTGCAAAGCGCTTACCTATGCAATCCCCTTGCCGTATATTGCAATTATGGCCGGCTGGATGCTTGCCGAAGTTGGTCGTCAGCCTTGGATTGTCTACAGCCTTATGCGTACTTCTGACGCTGTATCACCGGTGCCTTCTTCAAGCGTGGCTGTTTCACTCTTAAGTTTCATTGTCGTCTATTCTGCACTGGGAATTTTGGATATTTATCTTCTGATAAAATATGCCCGCAAAGGTCCTCAACCTGCCCCTGCAGCAGAAAGTGAAGAAGGAGTTGCATAATGAGTATTGAATTCTTACTTGGCGTTTGGTTCTTTTTATGGGCTCTTTTGTGGGCAGTGTACTTTATTCTTGACGGTTTTGACCTTGGCGCTGCTACACTTATGCCTTTTATCGCAAAAAATGACGACGAAATCCGTACTGTGTACAATGCTTCCGGTCCTTTCTGGGACGGCAACGAAGTATGGCTTATCACAGCCGGCGGCGTAACCTTTGCGGCTTTTCCTCTGGCTTATTCCGTGATGTTCAGCGCATTGTACGCGCCTTTGCTGATGCTTTTGTTTGCGCTGATTTTCCGTGCTGTCGCATTTGAATTCAGAAGCAAAATCGATACCCCCAAATGGCGTAAACTTTGCGATGCTGTGCTTTTCTTGGGCTCTTTTGTGCCTGCTTTGCTGCTCGGTGTTGCTTTTGCAAACCTGTTTATGGGTATCCCCATTGACGCTGACGGCGTATACCATGGCAATCTCTTGAAGCTGCTCAATCCTTACGGTTTGGCTGGCGGTATTTTCTTTGTGTGCATTTTCTGCATGCATGGTGCGCTTTGGCTTCGTTTCAAAGCTGAAGGCGATTTAGCAGAGAGAGCAGGAAAAATTGCTCATATCATGTGGTATCTTGTGCTTAGCCTTGTGATTGCATTCCTTGCGTTGACTGATTATTATACCTTCCTTTTGGATAATATTTCAGAATCACCCGTTATTTATGTTTTCCTTGTGCTTGCTGTGGTGGCTTTGCTTGGCGTTCGCTTTTATATGGTACATGGCAAAAGCCCCATTTCTGCATGGGCTTGCAGCGCGCTCTTTATCCTTGGCTTAGTGCTTTTTGCCGTGCTTGGAATGTTCCCGAATATTATCATTTCAAACATGGATCCTGCTTACAGCATCACAGTATATAATGGAGCTTCCAGTCAGCTGACACTCACCATTATGTTCTTTGTCGTGCTTTGTGCAGTGCCGCTTGTTATCTGCTACCAAGCCTGGGTATACTGGGTATTCTCCCATAAGGTAACCGCTAAGGAACTAGCTTCCGACCACGCGTATTAATTTTTAATAACACATAAAACGATAAACGCCCTCAAAATTGAGGGCTTTTTGTATAATTACGAATTTATGAAAAAGTCTTATTGCAAAAATATAACAATTTCATTTTATAATTCACAACTTCTCATACAACGCAAAGACTTCTTCTATTTTTTGAGCTATTCGGTGTTGTTCCTCAAGTGGGGGGAGAGGGAATAAAAATTCTGCAATTTTTGAACCACTTACTCCTCCTATTAATCCAGTTATATTATTAACAAATATACTTTTGAAATATTGAGATTGCAATAAATAAAATAAATATTCAGCATTACCTTGATATAAGGTAAATGAGCATAATTTATTTCCAAAGCAAATCTTTTTTCTTACTAATGCAACTTTTTTACCTGCACTTCCGCCTTCAATACACAAAAGAACAGCACCATTGTCACAAGTTTTAAAATTAGGTTCATTATAAGGAATAATAATGTCAGTTTGATAATTAATCGTATTGTTGAAAGAAACATCTTTTGTGGCAATAAAATTATAGCCAATGTTCTTATTATGATATTTATTTATCTTATTATTATCTGAAATACTATTTCCTGTATAAATTTGAGCAATATCTCCCAACCTTATCCATT
>CAOMFZ010000056.1 GCA_948482415.1 uncultured Mailhella sp. | reverse complement strand
TTGGTTGAAATATACTCTCTTAATTTTCATACTTTGTTAATAGGGTGCAGTATACAAATATTCTCTTTGTGCCTTTTGGCACAAAGCAAGGGCTTTGTCAAGAGTTCTTTTAAAAAATATAAAAAAAGTTTTTTGTAACGGGATAGTACGCATAATTCTTTTTATCACAATGTATTGCCGCTTCCCAAATTCCGGATGAAAAAAATAAAAAAGCCGTTTCCCGCATGCTGAATTTATAAGGCTTTCTAAAGCTGCTGCCGGCTTTCAGGCTTTATATAGCCGCGTTATGCCTGTAAAACCTGAAAGGCTTGCGTGCGTGCCTGAAAAAATGGCAAAAAAAAACTGCGGAACATACTCTTATTTTTATTGTATGCATTACCTGAAAATACTCTGTTCTTCATTTGATACGGCATAAAAAAGTAAATTCTTGACTGATACGCAATAACCTTATATTTTGTAAAAAAGGAGTGTGTTTTGCTGATAAAATTACTCAAGAAAAATTATTTTATTGCTACCTATTCCAAGATGTGGCAATTTGTGAAGCCTGTTTGGTTTGTTGCTTTGCTTTCTGTTTTGATCGGTATTCCTATTGGGGCGCTGGATGCCACGGTTGCGCTTTTTTTAAAGCCCTATACGGATTTGGTTATTGTCAGCAATAACGCACAGGCTCCCTGGTATCTTCCTTTTTTAATTGTCGGTTTTACTATTGTACAAGGTTTGCTTATTTACGCTTCTGCCTTTTTGAGCGCCTATGCCGGCGGACGCGTAACAAATGCTGTGCGCGAAGCCCTTTATGATAAATTAATCCAATTAGACAGCTCCTATTATGACAAACAAAATTCTGGCGTTATTTTAGTCCGTTTTTCCGGGGACGCAGGTGCCGCAAGTGCAGGTTTGCTGGGTAATGCGAAAAGCCTTGTGACGCGGATTTGCTCTACTCTGGCGCTTCTTTGTGTGCTTATCTATACGTCCTGGAAACTTGCGCTTATTGCCATTGTGATTTTGAGTATTACAGTTGCTCCGCTGACCATGGTCAGACGGCTTTTGAAAAAAATTGTGGCAAGGCAAGTAATTATTTCACAAGAATTAAATATGAATTATAATGAAACCTTTGCGGGCAATAAAACTATTCGTGCGTATAATTTGCAGGACAGCCAAAGAAAATCCTTTTTGGAAAATGTGAATGAAGGCTTTCGGTTAGGCTTGAAGTCAGTGCGGCGCACGGCATGGATTTCTCCCTTTATGCATTTTTCTGTTTCTGTGGGCGTGAGTTTGACTATTGCCTACGGCAGCTGGCTTATTGTACACAATGAAATGACGGCGGGCGACTTTGTGGCGTTTTTGGCTGCGCTTTTAATGATGTATACGCCAATCAAAGCTCTGGGCAATACCATAGCAAATATGCAGGCAAGTTTCTTAGCCATTGAGCGTGTTTTTGAAATTTTTGCCATTGAACCGGCGATTAAAGAAAAAGAAGATTGTAAAGAACTCGTTGAATTTAATGATAAAATCTGTTTTAATGCTGTGGATTTTGAGTATAAGGAAAATCTGCCTGTGCTCAGAAATCTTAATCTGACCATTGAAAAAAATCAGTCTGTGGCGCTGGTGGGCAATTCAGGCGGCGGCAAAAGTACCATTGTTTCGCTCCTGCCCCGTTTCTATGATGTTGTGGGCGGAAGTATTACCATTGACGGCACCGATATCCGCGATTTTTCAATAAAATCTTTGCGTGACAATATTTCTATTGTCTTTCAGGATAATTTCCTTTTCAACGGCACTATCCGCGAAAATATTTTATTTGGCAGAAAAGATGCCACAGAGGAAGAACTGGCATATGCAGTCAAATCAGCCTATTTGGAAGATTTTATTGCCGAACTTCCCGACGGTTTGGAAACAGAAATCGGCGAACGCGGTACGCTCCTTTCAGGAGGACAAAAACAGCGTGTTGCCATTGCACGGGCATTTTTGCGCAATGCGCCTATTCTTATTTTGGACGAAGCAACGTCAGCCCTTGATAACAAATCTGAAGCCATTGTCCAGCAGGCAATAGAAAATCTCATGCAAAACAAGACCGTTATCATTATTGCCCACAGGCTTTCCACCATCAAAAATGCTGACAAGATTGCCTTTATCCAAGAGGGCGAAATGATTGAATTTGGTACCCATGAAGAACTTATGGAAATCCCTGACGGTTTTTATAAAAATTTGTATCAGCTGCAATTCAAACCCCAGGAGGAAACAGCTGAAAACGGAGACGCTGTTTTAACCGGCGAAGTCAAAGAAAAAGTGCCGGCATAAACTGATAAATATAGTCAGTGCAGGGCATAAAAAGGTGCTTTCTTGACAAAAGTCCGTATTCCTTTACAATAGGAAAAACATAGAGAGATAAATATGAAAAAAGAATCTATCAGTATTGCCAAAGAGGGCTATCCCATTATTGGTTTATTTGCTGTATCAGCCCTTGTTTTTGCATGTTTTAAATGTCCTTTTGGGGCAATTATTTTTCTTGCGCTTTTATGGTTTAGTGTGTTCTTTTTCCGCGACCCGGAACGGGTTGTGCCAGGTGCAGGCGGACTTGCGGTCAGCCCTGCTGACGGAAAAATCATCCGTATTCAAAAACGCGAAGATCCGCTTGACGGCAAAGAAAAAACCTGTGTTTCCATATTCATGAATATATTCAGTGTCCACGTCAACAGAAGTCCTGTTGCAGGCACGCTGCAAAAAATCGCTTATTTTCCCGGAAAATTTGTGAATGCGTCCTTTGACAAAGCAAGCACGGATAATGAACGCTGTGTGTATCAAGTTGTGGACGAAGACGGCTTATACTGGGAATTTGTGCAGATTTCCGGGCTGATTGCGCGCCGTATTGTCTGCCGTGCTGATGAAGGCGATGTACTTTCCCGCGGCGAACGCTTTGGCATGATTCGCTTTGGTTCCCGTGTGGACGTGTATCTTCCTGATGAATATGAAAGCGCTGTGAAAATTGGTGAACAGGTTTTTGCAGGACAAAGCGTACTGGCGCGTAAAAAAGATTAATTTCGCCTGAAAAATTATAAAAATAAAGGCTGGGGGATAAAAAGGTATAACCATGACAGAACCTAAAAAACCGCATAAAGGCGTTTACGTTCTTCCAAACCTGTTTACGGCGGGAAGTCTGTTTGCGGCATTTTTATGTGTAACTTATTGTTTTAAAGGTCAATTCCAAGCTGCCGCTCTCTCCGTTTTTTTGAGTGCCATTTTAGACGGCTTAGACGGCAAAGTTGCACGTCTGACAAATACTGCCAGCCAATTCGGCATTGAGTTTGACTCCCTTGCGGATATGGTGGCATTTGGACTTGCACCCGGGGTGCTGGCATGGACATGGCAGCTGGAAGCGTACGGCAAACTGGGCACGGCTGTTTCCTTTTTATTTGTTGCCTGTGCGGCTCTGCGTTTAGCCCGCTTTAACGTGGATGTGGCAGTGGTTTCCAAGCGTTTCTTTATTGGTTTGCCCAGTCCTGCGGCAGGCTGTACTTTGGCGGCTTTCGTAGTTTTTGTGCCGTATCTGCCTGATTTTATGCTGGATTATTTACCGCAGATGACCCTCTTTTTAAGCATTTTGGCACCCCTTCTCATGGTCAGCCGTGTGCGTTATTTTTCCTTTAAAGAATATGGCTTCGTGAAAGAGCACCCTTTCCGCGTTCTGGTTGCCGCCATGATGCTTTTGGTTTTGCTCTTTAGTGCGCCGTTTTTCTTTATGTTTATTGTTATTTTCGTGTATATTATCTGCGGTATTGTCTACACTTACGTTTATATGCCTAACAGAAAGAACAGCCTATTGCGCCGACTACAAAAGTCCGGCGACGGCAGTTGTGATTAATAAAAAACAATTAACATGTATTAATAGAATTGCCTGTCGAACCATTTTGACAGGCTTTTTTTATTGAAAATGGAGGACTTATGGACAACAGAGTTTACATCTTCGACACCACCTTGCGCGACGGCGAACAAAGTCCCGGTGCAACCATGAACTTGCAGGAAAAACTGCGTCTGGCTGAACAGCTGGAAAAACTTGGAGTTGACTGTATTGAAGCAGGCTTTCCCGCTTCCAGTCAGGGGGATTTTGAATCTGTCAAAGCCATTGCTGAAAAAGTAAAAACATGTCAGGTGGCAGGACTTGCCCGCTGTATGGAAAAAGATATTGAACGCACATGGGAAGCCATAAAAAACTGCAATCACCCAAGAATACATACCTTTTTGGCAACTTCCCCCATTCATATGCAGTATAAACTGCGTAAATCCCCGGAAGAAGTGCTGGCAATGATTGAAAAGGGAGTTACGTTTGCCCGTTCTCTTTGTCCTGTTGTGGAATTTTCCGCTGAAGACGCTTCCCGTTCTGATAAGGATTTCCTCGTCAAAGCGGCAACGGCCGCAATCAATGCCGGGGCTACTGTTATCAATCTGCCAGATACGGTCGGTTATGCCATTCCCAGCGATTACGCCAAACTCATTGAATATGTGATTGCCAACTGTCCTGTGGCGGACAAGGCAATTTTCAGCGTCCACTGCCATGACGACTTGGGGCTGAGTGTTTCCAATACGCTGGCAGCTATCAGTGCAGGCGCCCGACAGGCAGAAGTAACGCTTTGCGGCATTGGCGAACGCGCCGGCAACACCTCTCTGGAAGAAGTGGTTATGGCGCTGAATGTACGCAGGGATTTATTCCATTTGGAAACCAATATCAAGAAAGAACAGCTTTTCCCCTCCTGCCGTTTGCTGTCCATGATTATAGGCAAACCAATCCCTGCCAACAAAGCCATTATCGGCGGTAATGCCTTTGCCCATGAATCCGGCATACATCAGGACGGCATGCTGAAAAACCGTGAAACCTATGAAATCATGACGCCGCAAAGCATTGGCAGAACCAGTTCTGACATTGTGATTGGCAAGCACTCCGGACGCAATGCCGTGCGCAATAAACTGGAAAGCCTGAATATCGGCACCTTGACAGAGGAACAGTTTGAACAGGTTTTCAATGCGATTAAAGCGCTGGCTGACAAAAAGAAAACCATTCATGATGAAGATATCGAATCCATTGTTGTGGGTGAAGTCTACCGCATGCCTGACAGCTATAAACTGCTTTCTGTTTCTGTGCACAGTTCCACGGATATCTTGCCGGCGACAGCCGCTGTCTCTTTGGACGTAAAGGGCGAAATCAAGTGCAAGGCAGGCATTGGCGTGGGTCCCATTGATGCGGTATTCAATGTTATTGCCGATATTTTAGAGCGCAGCCCGGAACTGGAACGGTATGCCATCAACGCTGTCACCGGCGGAACAGACGCACAGGGCGAAGTTTCCGTGACCTTGTCTGAAAACGGCTTAACCGTGACGGGCAGAGCTTCCCACCACGATATTATCACTTCCAGCGCCAAAGCCTATGTGGACGCCATGAACCGCTTTGCGCGCAAGGAACAGGACGAAAATTATTAGCACAGGAAGTGCGAGCCCCTCGTACAACTCTTAGATAACTCGAAGAGTTAAATCTTAGAGTTAGTAGAGGTTCTCGTACTTGGCGCTTACGCATAGCAAAGCTATAAGCGTAAAAGCGGTCAAGTGACGCAGCGCGAGCGAAACGAAGCCACCCAACGGGTCGCGTAGCGATTTATGTAGGCGAGGAACGAGCCGTACAGAAATGGACAGCAGAGCAACCACGCTTTTCGTGAGCGAGAGCGAGTGTCAAGCAGGAGCTACCGAAGGAGGTGAAGCCGTTTGCGTTTGGTGAGCAAAGCGAACCATTTACGCAAATAGACAGCAGAGATCGCTATGCCGAGCGCCAACATAAGCACAGGACGTGCGAGCCGCGCAGCGCGAGCGAAACGAAAACCACGCTTTTCGTGAGCGAGAGCGAGTGTCAAGCAGGAAGCTTGACCGAGCGCCATTTTAAAGGTTGCAAGATTTTAAAAAAACAAATAAAATATATCGGTTACATCGAGCTAAAAGGAGATTACAATGGCTCATACGCTTGCTCAAAAAATATTGCAGATGCACACGGACGAAGAAATCCGTGAAGCCGGTCAAATTGTACGTTGTAAGGTTGATTTTGTGCTGGCAAACGACATTACCGCACCCCTTGCGATTAAATCCTTTAAACAAATGGGTGCAAAAGATGTATTTGACAAGGATAAAATTGCCCTTGTCATGGACCATTTCACCCCTCAAAAGGACATTGATTCCGCCAATCAGGTCAAGGGTACACGCGAATTTGCGCAGGAATACAAAATTACCCATTATTATGAGGGGGGCAATGCAGGTGTAGAACATGCTCTTCTTCCCGAACAGGGGCTTGTCAAGCCGGGTGACATTGTCATCGGCGCTGACAGCCATACCTGCACTTACGGGGGCATTGGCGCATTTGCCACCGGCATGGGCAGCACGGACATTGCCGGAGGCATGGCTCTTGGCGAAACATGGTTTAAAGTTCCGCCAACCATTCATGTTACCTTTAACGGAACTCTGCCCGAATATGTGGGCGGCAAGGATTTGATTTTGACCACAATCGGCAAAATCGGCGTGGACGGAGCCTTATATAAAGCCTTGGAATTTGACGGCACAGCCATTGAAAGTCTTTCTGTGGAAGGACGCCTGACCATGGCAAATATGGCGATTGAAGCAGGCGGAAAAGTCGGACTTTTTGCTTCTGATGATAAAACCGTACAGTACTGCAAAGCCCATAAAAATCCTGACCCAATCAAAATCAGTGCAGACAGGGGCGCAGTATACGAACGCGAACTGGTCATCGACGTCAGCGGCATGGAACCTGTTGTTGCCTGCCCGCACTTGCCTGAAAATGTAAAGCCTGTTTCTGAAGTGGGCGAACTCCCCTTAAATCAGGTGGTTATAGGCTCCTGTACCAACGGACGTATCAGCGATATGCGCGAAGCCGCAAAAATTCTGCAAGGCAGAAAAGTGGCTAAAAATGTTCGCTGCATTATCCTGCCTGCAACCCCAACCATTTGGAAACAAGCCATGAAAGAAGGTTTACTGGAAATCTTCATGGACGCAGGCTGTATTGTAGGTCCTGCCACCTGCGGTCCCTGCCTTGGCGGACACATGGGCATTTTAGCAGACGGCGAACGTTCCCTTGCCACCACCAACCGCAATTTCAAAGGCAGAATGGGAAGTTTGCAGTCTGAAGTATATCTTTCAAATCCAGCTGTTGCTGCCGCCAGTGCTGTGCTTGGTATTATCGGCAGTCCAAAAGCATTATAAGAAGTGAGGACAAGACGATGAAATATCAGGGAAAATCCCATAAAGTGGGCGATCATATCGATACGGATGCCATTATTCCTGCCCGTTTTCTGGTTACAACCGATGCAAAAAAACTGGGTGAAAACTGCATGGAAGGCTTGGAACCCAACTGGATTAAACGCGTCAGCCAAGGTGATATCATGGTGGCAGGACGCAATTTCGGCTGCGGTTCTTCCCGTGAGCATGCGCCTGTTGCCATTGTGGGTGCAGGCATGCCTGTGGTTATTGCCCACAGTTTTGCGCGTATTTTTTACCGCAACAGCTTCAATATGGGCTTATTATTATTGGAAATTGGCGACGAAGTTGAAAAAATTCATGACGGTGACAGCCTTGAAGTGGATACCGATAAAGGGATTATCCGTAATTTGACCACCGGCACTGAAATACCATTCCCTCCGCTTCCTCCCTCCATGCAGGATCTTTTGCAGCGCGGCGGTCTTATTCCTTACGTTCAAAGCAGATTAAAATAACAATCTAAGAATGTTATTTTTCAAGGGGAAAACTTTTCCAGCCACCGAAGGCGACGAAGTTGTTTCTGTTTGCGAGGAACGAGCAATTACAGAAATGGACAGCAGAGATAAAATTTTCCCCTTGACCTCTTTCAAAACGTTTTAAGCTGGGGGCTGACAATTTCGTGCTACCGTTATTGTGAATATCCCCCCTACCACGTCATTGCGAGGAACGTCATCCGGTCACTTTTACGCTTATAGCTTTGCTATGCGTAAGTGCCGGATACGAGAACCTCTACTGGCTCTAAGACTTAAAACCTTTGGTTTTGTCTAAGAGCTGTACGAGGAGTGATACGGCAATCTTTAAAATGACGCTCGCACTTCCTGTGCTATTAAAGTTATCCTAATGTATAAAACAAATTAAAATAAAAAAAATAGAGAAAAATCCTTTTTTTAGGTAAACGATTAATTTTTTATTAAATTTTTATTAACTACCCTATTTTTAAAAACTTTGTTGCCGATTATATTCGTTAACTATTTTAATGGGAGGCGGTATGAAGCTATCTACCAAATTATCACTTGTTTTTAGTTCTATTATTTTACTGCTCATTATTTTGGCAGGCATTTCATGGGTAAAAATCAATGATATGCAGCGCATGAAATATCTTATCACTGAAACGGAAGATGCTGCTTCACAAACCGCACTGGCAAAAGAAGTCGCAATCATTGCCGTTTCTAATGACGACCCCAGTTATTTTGCACAAATAAAAACGCACATTGACAATGCCACCAAACATGCTGCAAATGTGCGCAGTTTTGCAAAAGCTGAATCCACCATCAATGCGGTCAATGCATACGAAAAAAATATCGGTGAACTCATTGCGTCTGTTGAAGCCATGATTAAAGATTTCAATGCGCTTTCTGAACAAACAACTGTTATCAAGAAAGATTACGAAAACATTGAAACAAAAATTGAACACCTGATTAAAGACGAACAATCCCACATCTTGACCGGCGGTGCGGCTAATTTGGTTGTTTTGCAGGCTATGCTTTCCAATATGCTTGAAATTGAAGCGCACCTTGAAGCCTATCTGCGCATATCCTCTGAAGAAAATTTGAATGAATTTTTTGAACATATCAACGTCTTGGAAAACTTTGCCGCCATGTACAGCGATAAAGCAAAATTCAGTGAAGTCTGCAATGATATTTTGGGCTATGTGGGCGATTTGAAAAAATTTATCGGCTTTGCCCAAACCTTCCAAACTTCTGTAACAAAGGAAACCCAAGAGCTGGACGAACTCGGCTCTCTTGCACAAAACCTTTCTCAGGCTGTTCGCCAGCAATATGACAATGTCAAAGACGGCGCTGTTACCAGCCTGTATATTACGGCATTCCTCGCCATTATTTTAGGCATTATCCTGACTATTTACATCAGCAAGTCTGTGGCAAAGCAGCTTGGTGCCGACCCCAGCGAACTCGTTGCTCTTGCAGATAAGGTTATTGGCGGAGATTATGATGTAGATGACGGCAGCAAACACATCGGCGTATTCAATAATATTATCCTCATGGTTAATAAAATGAAAGAAGCCCTTGAGTTTTCCAATAAAATTCTTGGCAGCCTGCCAACCCCGACCGCTGTTTTCGGCGCTGATAACAAATTAAAATACGCTAACCCGCAAATGCTCAAATTAACGGAAAATCATAAACCGCTTGCTGACTGCATCGGTCAAAGCTCCGGCGAATTTATCTTCCATAACCCCAGTGTTGAAACATCTGTTGCTCAGGCTCTCAATACGAAAGAAACAAAATCCAATAATGCGGTTGAATATAAACCTCGTCCTGACAAGACTGTCTATGTGGACGTTGTGACCGACCTCATTAAAGACAATCACGGCGAAATTACCGACGCTATCAGCGTATGGATTGACGTAACCAAACAAACTCTGGCTGCAAAGGAAATAGAAGAAGCACATCACAATATGCAGGCTGTGGCTGTGGAACTGGAACAGGTTGCCAATATTGCATCTTCTGCTTCTGAAGAACTTTCAACCCAAATCGAACTTTCTGAACACGGCGCTCAAGATCAGGCTGACCGTGTAGCCACCACCGCTACCGCCCTTGAAGAAATGAATGCAACCGTTCTTGAAATTGCCCGCAACGCAGGCAGCACCTCTGACAGCGCAGCAACTGTACGTTCCGAAGCGGAAGCAGGTTCCGTTTCCATGCAGGAATGTGTAAAAGCCATGCAGGACGTTCGCGGCGAATCCCTGAAACTGCAAACCGAAATGGGCGTTCTTTCCGAACATGCACAAGCCATTAACGAAATTATGAACGTGATTTCCGATATTGCCGACCAAACCAACCTCTTAGCACTGAACGCGGCAATCGAAGCTGCCCGTGCAGGTGAAGCAGGACGCGGATTTGCGGTTGTTGCTGACGAAGTAAGAAACCTTGCTGAAAAAACCATGGCAAGCACCACAGACGTTGGCAATGCAATTTCATCTATTCAAAAATCAACCATTGACAATACCCACCTTGTAACTGACGCGGTGGCAAAGATTGAAAAGGTTACCGAAATGGTAAGCAACGCAGGCGAAGCTCTTCTTGGCATCGTAAAACTTGCGGATACGACTGCCGATCAGGTTCGTGCTATTGCAACAGCTTCTGAAGAACAATCTGCTACCAGCGAAGAAATCACCCAGTCTGTAGACAGCATCAACAATATTGCAAAGGAAAACGCACAAAATATGTCCGAAGCCCGTCAGGCTGTCAACGAAGTGGTAAGCCAAACACAGGTTCTTTCACAGCTTATTGTAAAGCTGCAGGGAGCTAATTAACTCCCCTGAAGGTATACTGATACCGTAACTCAAAATAATCTTTTTCCCTGCTAAGGCTCATCAGCCTTGGCAGGGAAAATAAAAATCTCTTCCTCTCGATAAGGCTCACCCCGGCAAGAGGAAAAATAAAACCATTTTCCCCGCAACGGCGCTATAGCAGGGAACAAATCAAAAACAGGACAAGAAATTGCCCTGTTTTTTTGTTTTAGAACATTTCCTCTTAATATTCAGAATAATTATTACCATATCATACTATCGTTAAAAGATTGCCGCGTCACTTCGTTCCTCGCAATGACGGAGAGATGAGAATTGTACTCCATTAACACGTCATTGCGAGCGATAGCGAAACAATCTATTTAATTCTTGATGTTACAAGGAAATTCTCAAGACCATTTCCGGAAATAATTGCAAATAAATTTTGTAATAAAGCTTAAAAATTTTTGTAAAGGGGTGCAGGGGCTTTTTTACTTGTTGTTGGCATGCCGTAAGGCATAAAAAGCCTACA
>CAOMFZ010000055.1 GCA_948482415.1 uncultured Mailhella sp. | reverse complement strand
ATTTAATGTAAAAGGAATTTTAAATGCAGTTTGTATATATTGCAGTAAAATAAAAAGCGTTGTTATACGCTGCTGTCCGTCAATAAGTTCAAATTGGTTGTTATTTATTTTTTTGACAACAACAGGCTGTAAACAATAATTTTTATCTTTGTTAGCATAAATATCATCAAGTAATCGCTCAACTTCATTTTTCGTCCAGCGATAGCCGCGTTGATAAGAGGGGATAAAAAAATTATTTTTAAAAACTTCTAAAACAGTTTTTGTTTCTAATTTAATATCTTGATTATTTTCTTGTTCGCACATTTTGTATACCTATTCTCAAAAGTTAAAATTAAACGTATTATATCTTCTCTTCTTCATTTTAGCAATGTTCATGCTCGATACTTCATTGATTTCTTTTTTGCATAGTTTCCTCCTTGTTTTTCTCTATGAGAATAAAATACAAGGCGGATACGACAAATTCTGACGTATGCAAAAAAAACAGAAATATTTTTTGAAATTATTTATAACTATGTGAAAAAATAAAAAGATGAAAAAAGATATAAAAAAAGCCGGACTAGTGTCCGGCTTCAAAATTTATGGCTCCCCGAGACGGACTTGAACCGCCAACCTAGTGATTAACAGTCACCCGCTCTGCCTATTGAGCTATCGGGGAACAACCGAAATTCAATTTACTAAAATTCAAGCATTTGTCAAGAAAAAATTTGTCTTTTTTACCAACTTTCTTTTCATATAAAAAATAATAGTCTAAAAATGCTATTCTTGTTTTTATAAAATAAAAACAAAGATAAGGGGGTATGGGGGGAATTATTCCCCCCAAAAATATAAGGAAATTCAAGCATAAACTAAAACAAGACAGAAAGTTTCCCTTTACTGCCGCTGTGTCGGCTCCACATGATGATACTTCTTTCCGGGCAAAATGAGATTGAGGAAAACCCCAATAATTGCAGAAAGACCAATACCGCTCAAATGAAACTCACCAATATCAATGCTGATGCCGCCAATACCAAAAATAATCACCATGGCAACAATGACCAGATTGCGGGTTTCCATAAGATTTTCACGGCTTTGCACAAGGGTATTCAAGCCAACAACCATGATACTGCCAAAAAGCAAAACCATAATGCCGCCCATAACCGGCATGGGAACGCAGTGCAGCACTGCCCCAAGCTTGCCCACACAGGAAAGCAAAATGGCTGTAATAGCTGCCCATGTCATAATGGCAGGATTGAAACTTCTGGTCAGCGCAACAGCACCTGTTACTTCCGAATAGGTTGTATTTGGCGGACCGCCGAAGAAGCAAGCCAATGAGGTTGCAATACCGTCCCCAAACATGGTACGGCTAATCCCCGGTTTTTCAAGAAAATTTCGTCCTGTTACTGAACTAATCGCCAATATATCACCAAAGTGTTCGATAGCAGGCGCTAAAGCAACTGGAATAAAATAAAGAATAGGCGCAAGTTCAAAGGTTGGAAAAACAAAAGGCGGCAAAGCAAACCATTTCGCGTCGGCAACAGGAGATAAATCAAGTATTCCCATGAAAGCAGCAACAATACAGCCCACAATAATTCCTGCTAAAATAGGCAGAAGCCGCAAAATACCTTTTCCCAGCAAAGAAACCAGTATTGTCGTCACAAGTGAGGACATGGACACAATCAAGGCAGTATTCTGCGGAATAACCTGTTCCGTTCCCGCAATACCCATAGCCATTTTCATGCCAGTTGGCGCCAAAATAAGCCCAATAACCGCAATAACAGAACCTGTGACAATAGGAGGAAGAAGATTGATAATAAAGCCAATGCCGCGCACTTTAATGATGAAGCTCAGCACCATGTAAAACAGACCAACAGCAATCATGCCGCCAAGCGTTGCCGTAAGCCCCCATGTCTGCACCCCATAGGAAATAGGCGCAATAAAGGCAAAGGAAGAAGCCAGAAAAATAGGAACTTTCCCGCGCGTAACAATCTGAAATAATAATGTCCCTATTCCAGCCGTAAAAAGAGCAACATTGCTGTTTAACCCTGTCAAAAGAGGCACTAAAACCAATGCACCAAAAGCAACCAAGAGCATTTGGGCACCAATAATCGCATCTTTCAACCGAAAATTATAGGTTAGTTCTTCCATAATTTCCTCATAAAAAATAAATGTTCAAAAAATAAACAACCGGCTTATTTTGTACCGAAAATTCTATCCCCGGCATCGCCAAGCCCCGGCAGGATATAACCATGTTCATTGAGTTTTTCATCAAGAGCAGCAGCATAAATTTCAACATCAGGGTGCAAATCCAAAACTTTTTTTACACCCTCCGGAGCACAGACAAGGTTTAAGCTATAAATTTTCTTGACGTTATTCCGCTTCAAAAGCTCAATAGCAGCAATCAGAGAACCGCCGGTTGCAAGCATGGGGTCTAAAATAATAGCAACACGATTGGAAATATCTTTTGCAAGTTTTACATAATATTCAACAGGCTGCAAAGTTTCTTCATCACGATACAAACCTACCACACTGATTTTACAGCCGGGAACCATATCCAGTGCCCCTTCCATAAGCCCCAAACCAGCACGCAAAATAGGGACTATTGTTGCCATTTTCCCGGAAATATAATCAACTTCAACAGGTCCTGCCCAACCTTTTTCCATTCTTTTCTGGAGCGGAAAATCTCTGGTTACTTCATACATGAGAAAACGGGTAATTTCCTTTGCAATGGCTCGAAAATCACTGGTTGAAGTGTCAACTTTACGCAGCAAACCAAGTTTGTGCTTTACAAGCGGATGATCAACAATATGCAATCCCATACAATACTCCATTGGTTATAGATTAAAAACTTTGCCTGTACACTCGCGATAAAACTATCGCAAAAAAAAAAGCGTTACCGAATGTAACGCTTTAAATTTATATGTATTTGCCTGTCAGTTTAAAGAAAAAGGCAAAACATAGCCATGCAGCCACAACAGACAACAAGCCCACACACCAGCCAACAAGCAAATCAGATAAATAGGCACTGCCTGTATAAATCTGCGACCAGCCAATAAGAAGCGGAAACAAATAAATATACGGGCTTGTTTTTGCCATGAGCAAAGCAATAACAAAGGCTATCGCCATACTGATACTGATGACTGAAGACGGAAAAAGCTTTTTCGAAGAACCGTCAATCCATTTTATGCGCAAGGCATTCAAATCCATCCGCAGCGGAGGTTCGACTTGTTTTTCTGAATCTTCAGCCTGCAAAACATCATTTTGTCCGTTTGCAGCCTGTGCAGTTTCAGCAAGAGCATCTTTCTGCACATCTTCTTCAGACATTTCTTTTTCTGCCAACCCATTTTTATCTGCTTCGGTCTGCTGTTCAAAGGGATGATAGCCCTCACTGACAGCATACTGAGCCTGCAGCCATGTCTTATCTTTGCTGTCATAATACATGGTGCCGGCAATTTCCTGATAGGGTCTTGGACGTTCAAAAGCAAAGAAATGAGAGCCATAATGCGCAAAAAAGGCAGATAATCCAAGCATTCCCATAAAAAGAAACACGCGGTATATCATATCACCATATTTCTTTTTGCAGTAAACCGCAAAAATAACAAGGAACACAACAGCAACTAAAAAAACAGGCAAAGAGCTTTCAAAAACAGGAAGCACAAGATCAAAGGCTGAATTTCTCAAATACATGTTGAAAAATTCAAAAATAATATCTTCTAAGGAACTAAACATCGCAGCCAAATCCGGAAACTAGCGTTCAACAATATATGCCAGCGGGTCAGTATGGACGCCGTTTACCATAACTTCATAATGTAAATGTGCCCCTGTGGAACGCCCGGTGTTGCCAACTAAACCGACAAGATCGCCGCGTTTTAATGTGTCACCGACTTTTACTCCAATCTTGGACATGTGCGCAAAACGTGTTTTAATGCCATTGCCATGGTCAACTTCAACGCAAAGTCCAAACGCACCGTCACGAGCCGCAAAAACAACTTTGCCGTCAGCAGGCGCAATGATTTTGGTTCCTGTCACAGCGGCAATATCCAAGCCTTTATGCATTCTTTTCGTTCCGGTAAAAGGAGAAGTTCTGTAGCCAAAACGAGAAGAAATAAAACCTTGAGAAGGAATAATAGAAGGGATAGCCGCAAGCTTTTGTGTACTTTCATTCATATACACGATTAAATCCTGCTGGACGATTTCTTCTAACTGAGAGTCTTTTTTGAGGTCTCGGATATAGCTCATAATTTTGCGGGCAGCAAGTTCCTGTCTGTGCAGAGGAAGCATATCCACTTTAAATTCATCGGATTCAATACCGCCGATATTGCTTTCTTCAGCAGTGGTCTTACTGCCGACAAGAGTTTTTATCTGGTTGTCAAATTGACGTATTCTGTTAATATCTTCACGCAAAAATTCCAATTCTGCCAAAATGCCAACAAGCCGGTTTTCTTTAGCTTCAATTTCTCTTTCAGCCAGTTTCAATTCATTGCGCAAACTTTTTGTACTTGCATATTGTGAAAAACTATAACCTGAAAAAACAACAAGAGAAACAAGCGCTGCAACAACAATACCCACAAAGACAAAGAAATTTGATTTTATTGAAAAACTGCGCTTTTTACCACTTTTTTCATCAAAAACAAAAACTTGATAATTTCTAAAAAACATCATTACCTCGTTTTTATGTTTAGTTTATATTAACCAATTTATATTTAATCTTTTTTTTTAATACCTTGGAATATGGCTTAAGTCAAGTTGCCATGTCTTTAAAAAATCTAGAATAATTCCGGAAATAATTGCAACAAATTTTTATAAGAAAGCTTAAAAAGTTTTGTAAAGGGGTGCAGGGGAAGAAACTTTTTCAAAAGTTTTTCCCCTGCAGAGAAAAGTTTCAAGATTTATCGGAAATGCTCTAGACAAATTCCTGTATAAAGTCTTCGGCAAAACGCTTGGCACTCGCTTCATCACCAAGTTTTTCCCGAATACGTTTACAGCCTTTTTTTATTTCTTCGCGAATGGCAGGATGATTATGCCATGTCTGGGCAATTTCTGCCAAACGCCCCGCGCTTAAATCCCCCTGCAAAAGTTCCGGAAAAAGTTCCTTTCCCAAAATAAGATTAGGCAAACTGACAAAAGGCACATGCACAAAAAGTTTGCCGAGTAAAAAAGAAAAAGGTTTGACTTTATAGGTCACAATAGTTGGTCTGCCAAGCAGGGCTGTTTCCAAAACAGCTGTTCCGGAAGCACCCACTACCATTTCACAGCCCGCAAGCGCCGCATACCTGTTTTCAGCCTCCACAAAATTGAGCGGCACAGAACTTTTCCAAAAAGAGCGCAAATATTCTTCTGTAAACTGCGGTGCTTTAATAAGATAAAATTGAAAATCAGGATTATTCCACACCATTTTTTCAGCCATTTCAGAAAAAATGGGAAGCAGGGCACTGACTTCTTTTTTTCGGCTTCCCGGCATCAGTCCAATCCGTGCCGGAACCTCTTTAATTCCCTGGTATTTTTTGCTGTCCACCACCTGTACCAGGGGATTGCCGATATATTTGACAGCTACATTATTTTTTTGGTAAAAATCCATTTCAAAAGGCAAAATGGAATAAATTTTTTTCACATTTTTCTTCAAAAAGTTTAAACGATATTTGCGCCATGCCCAAACCTTGGGTGGAATAAAATAATAAACCGGAATACCTGATTTTTTTGCCATATTAATGATACGAAAATTGAAATCAGGCGCATCTGTCACAATCACAGCATCAGGCTTTTCTTCCGTAAGAGCCTGTTTAATTCTCTTCAATAAGCCTAAAATTCTGGGCAAAGCTTCCAGTACTTCCGAAATACCCATCACAGAAAGTTCATTAATATGAAAAAGGGTGCGAACCCCTTGATTTTTCAAGTTGTCTCCCCCCATTCCCACAAATTCAAAATCAGCTCCGGCAGCTTTGAGCGCTTTGACTAATTCCGCGCTTTGGATATCTCCTGAAAGTTCTCCGCAATTTATCCAGATTTTTTTTACCCCGAGATTTTTCACTGGACTGTTCCTTTTTGCGCAGTTACAGACTGATATTTTCGTGAATACAAGGCATTAATACCTGCCCCGATTATAATGGCAAGCACAAGACGCACAACCAGCAAGCCCCAAAAAGAACCGCCAAGCAGAGAAAGTAAAACAGTATCTTCAATCAGCGCGTGGGCAAGGCTCATCAAACTCATGGTTGCAAACGCATCTGCATGATTAATTCTGCCTTCTTTTACAGCTTGAATAATCACGCCACTGCCATATAAAATACCCAGCACAAGCCCAACAATCACAATATTGACAGCTTGCTTTGAAATACCTAAAATCCGAAGAATGGGGGATAAAATATACCCAATCACATCTGAAATTTTCAGCGCATTAATCAGTCTGTTGCACATCATAACAGCACACACAATAACAAATATCTGCACAAGATTATAGCATTCTGAAAGAACCCAGCCCCAAAATGTCGGCGTTGTATTTTTTGCTTCAAAAAGAATCGTTGCAGGTCCCTGCCAGAAACCGAATGTTAAGCACATATAATGCACAAAAAGCCCGGCCGCCCAGGCAGCAAGAAGCCGCAGGACAACCTGAAAGGTCATGTTAAGTCCGCATTGTCCTGCAATCTTTGTTTCCAGAATAAGACTGTGCGCAATAAGAATAATCAATCCCAAAATGGTCATCTGTTCCACTGTCATAACAGGAACCATAAGCAGAATACTGGGAATAAGCGCAAGAGAAGAATAAATATTCACCAGCATGGCTGCTGCCCACACCAGCCCGAATTCAGCAGGAAGTCCCATGGTTTCCATAACAGGGCCAAGGGGCATGGCAACATATTGGATTAAATTTAATTCTGAAAGAATTTTTACAAAAACAACGACAGAAATAATCATCGGAAATAAATTCCTGCAAACCAAGATACCGTCTTTTATACTATTAATTAATCCCTGTACTGTATTTTGAAGATTAAACATTTTCTTTCCTACTGATTTTTTTGAATTTTTAATGTTCCCAAATTTTCAAAAATATATTCCTGCAAAGCCTGCAGCCACGGTCTTGGCGTATAGCCATAAAGCTGCTGCAATTTTTGGGTAGAAAGAACAGAATATGCAGGGCGTACAGCTTTTGTCGGCCAGTCCTTTGTTTCAATGGGTTCCACAAAAACAGATAAATTCAGCATCTTAACGGCTTCACTTGCCAGTTCGCACCAACTTGCCTGCCCGGAATTAACCGTATGGAAAATCCCCACACCGCGGTGCTCCATAATCAGGAAACTCATTTCTGCCAAATCTTTGGTATAGGTAGGAGAACCGAATTGGTCACTCACCACCCGAAGTGAACCTTTTTCCTGTGCATATTTTAAAATAGTGCTGACAAAATTTTTCCGTCCTTCGCCAAAAAGCCAGGCAGTACGCAAAATAGCACAATTATCAAGTTTTGCCAGCGCCTGTTCCCCGGCAAGTTTTGTTTCACCGTATACAGAGCAAGGCTCCGGAACATCTTTTTCTGTATAGGGAATATACTGCTTCCCGCTGAAAACAAAATCCGTGCTGTAATGGATACAATAAACAGCTGTATCTTTAATAAGAGTTGCAAGCATTTCAGGCAGACGTTTATTGATTGCTATGGCATTTTGCTCGTCATCTTCCGCATTATCAACCGCAGTATAGGCAATGGCATTGAAAATAACGTCAGGATTAACTGCTCCGATTTTTTCTTTTAAAAACTCAAAATTCGTTATATCACCGTCTTCACGGCCTAACGTGACAACATCATGTCCCCTGGCTTTTGCCGCTTTCACAAGGGCTTGCCCGAGCATTCCCGTTTTTCCGCCTAAAACAAGGATTTGTTGTTTTTGCATAATAATACCCAATAGTTATTATATTTTTTTGCTTTGTTTCAGTATCAGGTTGATTTTATAACAACAAAAGATAATTATAAAATTTTCTTTTTATGGAGGAAATGATTATCTCTGCTGTCGCCTTCCGTAAAGCTCCTTTTACATTCTGTTAGATAACTCGAAGAGTTAGAAATCTTACAGAATGTTAAAGGTTCTCGTACCCGGCGTGGCTGCAAAATGAAATTTTAGCAGCCTAAGTCGGGTGCATTCTTCGCTAACGGCTACCGCTCCCCCATACCCCCACAACGCTTGTTTTTCTTCCAGAAAAACAAGAATACATGTTTTACAGGTGATTGATTATCAACCGTTTTCTGTAACAAAGCGTATTTTTTATTTTTTATCAGGGAAAAGATATGCATATTTCATGGCAATAGTATCAGTTTTTTCTACAATTTTCGCTGCCAGATCATTGACATCATCGCCGGAAACAACGCCTACTTCCATGGAAAGATAATGACGAAGGGTTGCGTCACTCAAAGAAAAAAGCCAGACAATAGAGTATGCGCTGCCAATTTGCGGACGGGTTTCAAATTCAGGAGCAGAAGAAATAAGCACTCTGAATTTTGGCACGTCCTTGCCTTCTAAAAGGAATAAGTTACTGGAATTATATAATTCTTTCAAACGTGTTGCAAGGCGGGAACCAATGCTGTCAATACCTTCAAATTCAACCATGACCGGGCTCAGGCGCTGATTGATTTTTTGAGGGGTATTGGGCACGGAATCCGGCGCAGCAGCCGCAGATTGTACACCCAGCAAAGAAAAACAAACACAAAGGCTTGCAAGAAGTTTTCCAAATTTCATAAAATACCTCATCAAACATAAAAGAAATAAAAACAAAAAAAATTATACCCGCTATCAAAAAAATTAGCAAGTTATCTCTGTCTGCTAAAAATTATGCTTCCTCTTCCTCCAGCACAATGCCTGTAAAAACAAAAAATTTTGCATGAGGATTTTGCCAGGCATTACGGGGAAGTCCGGCTTTAAGGGACAAATATTCCAGCGTTTCAGTTTTATTCCAGCCCTGTTCCACAGGAACCTGCGGCAAAAAAACTGCCCGTTTTCCTGAGCATTCAAATAAAATTCCGTGCCTGCCAATTTCAATGGCATCGACACCGGAGCAAGGCTCAAAAGGCGTCAGCACTGTAATTTCATAACTAATATCAGGAAGTTCACCTTTTGTAACAGGCATAAAGCGCGCATCATGAAACGCCGCGGCATACGCCATACGGGCAACAGTTTCCCATAAAGGAAAAATTCCCTCCATATAACCAATACAGCCGCGCAGTTCTTTTTCTGCGCCTTTGCCGGTATGATAGGTCACAAATGCCCCGCACTTTTCCGCAAGCTTTTGATTGGGCACAGGCGGATAGGTCAGTTCTTCCGGCTTTTTTCCCATGCCCACACACTGCTCCAAAACAAGAGCAACAATATTTAATAAATATGCTTTTTCCTCTTTTGTAATTTCCATATATCACCTATAAAAAAAGGCGATTGCTCGCCTTTGCCGTTCAATTTCTCATGCCTATTCAATTTCCAGCGGTGGATAAATAAGAGCATTCATCACAACACCCCCGCTCTCAAAGACCACCATTTTTGCCTTTTGTTTTTCAATGCCTTTTACATGCACGGTATGTCCGATGATTTCAAGGCGTTCTTCTGCAAGCCACTGCAAAGCCTGTACATAAATTTTATGCTCAAGGCAATGTATTCTGTTTTGCAGGCTGTCTTCTGTATCATTTTGCATGCAGGGGGTTATGGCTTGAATAATAATAGGACCTGCATCCATTTCTTCGCTGACAAAATGCACAGTACAGCCGGAAAATTTTACGCCATACCGCACAGCATCCCGCGCGCCGTGCACGCCGGGAAATGAGGGCAAAATCGCAGGATGAATATTAATCACACGATGAGGAAAACTTTCCAAAAAATAGGGCGTTACCATGCGCATATAGCCGGCAAGCACCACACATTCCGCCCCGTGCGCTTTAATGGTTTCCACCACTTTTCTGTCATATTCTTCACGGCTGGGAAAAAGCGTATGGTCAAGAACGACATGGGTAATGCCAAAATTTTCTGCCCGTTCCAGTACTTTTGCCTCCGGTCTGTTGCAAAGGACAAGACAAATTTCTGCATCAAGTATTTTATGCTGCACTGCCTCAAAAATCACTTGGGCATTGGTTCCGCTTCCAGACGCTAAAATGGCAATTTTTAAACTCATGTTTTTTTTCCTATTTTGATACTTGCAGAAGAGATTGATAATAAGGAGAATGAATATCTGTTTCCTTTGAAAAATAACGGGTGATTTCTGCGAGAAGTGCAGGAATGGTATAATCCTTTGGCTCCACATCAGCCTTAAATCCATATTCTTCCAAGGTTTTGCTCGTAATGGGTCCAATGGACGCAAAACAAATATTGGCTTTTTTGAGCATATCGGGGGAAATGCTTTCCATAAAATTACGCACTGTTGAAGAGGACGCAAAGGTAATGCAGTCAAGACTGTTTTCTTCAAGTGCCTGCAGGAGTTCCTCCTTATTGGCATGGGCTTTGACTGTTCTGTATGCCGGTGCAGCAGTCACCTTTGCCCCTGCTTTTTCCAAAACCTGAGGCAGAACTTCACGGGATTCCAAAGCACGGGGAATAAGAATTTCTTTACCCTCAACGCCAAATTTGCAAAGACCCTCCGCCACAGACTCTGCCACAAAAGTTTCAGGCACAAAATCAGGGACAATGCCTAATTTTTCCACTTCCAAACGGGTAACAGGTCCAATAGCTGCAATTTTTGCATGGGCAAGCGCCCTGCTGTCCTTGCCTCTTTCACGCAAACGGCGCGCAAAATGCCGTACGCCATTCACAGATGTAAAAATAATCCACGCAAAATCTTCCAATCTGTCAATCGCGTTATCCAAAACAGCATAATCATCCATGGCTTCAATGCTGATGGTAGGGAATTGGATAACCTTAGCGCCCAAACCCATGAGCATGGCAGCCATATCACTGGACTGTTCCCTTGAACGGGTCACCACAACGGACTTCCCAAACAAAGGACGTTTTTCATTCCAATTCAATTTATCCCGCAAAGAAACAACATGCCCCACCACAATAACAGACGGATTTTTAAAGCCCTCACGGATTGCCGCTTCCGGCAGTTCTGCAATAGTTGCCGTGAGTGAGCGCTGCATGGGCATGGTTCCCCAGTGCACAAGAGCTGCAGGCGTATTGGGATCC
>CAOMFZ010000054.1 GCA_948482415.1 uncultured Mailhella sp. | reverse complement strand
GCAGGGGCTTTTGGGATTGGCTTTTAATTGTACCCATCTGTCTTCATAGCGGGCAGAAAGGTTGTGAGTCAAAGAAACCTGACGTTCAAAGCGTTTATTGTCAAGGCTTGGCAGAATTCCGAGTTTTACAAGAAGCTGGAAACCGTTGCAAATACCCATAATAAGTTTTCCGTCATCAAGGAATTTATTTAAATGGTCAAGAAGCGGTTTTTCCTCATTATCTTTTAAATAAAGCCAGCGCTGAGCAGCTGCATGGGCAGCACCCAAATCATCACCATCTAAAAATCCACCGGGGAAAAGCAGGAATTGGTAATCATTCAGTTTGACTGCACCGGAAACAATATCAGAAAAATGCACAATATCTGCGGCATCAGCACCAGCTTGGCGCACAGCATGTGCGGTTTCTTTGTGAGAATTTGTGCCATATCCGGTTAAAACAAGTGCTTTTACAGTTGCCATTTTTACTCCATTTGTTATGTTTTATAAAACTATTTGTTTTAATTTATATTTTTTTTATAAAAATATTTCTTTCATTCTTTGTAAAATATAGTATAGTAGCGAAATAAATAAAGGTCAATGCGTGACAAAAAGAAAAATTTTTGTTAGGCTTTACCAAGCTTAGAATGTATAAAAACTTTGATTGAGGTCAGCATGAAAACCAAGTTTATTTTCGTAACAGGCGGAGTTTTATCTTCATTAGGTAAAGGGCTTGCAGCAGCTTCTTTAGGCGCATTGCTCAAAGCTCGCGGACTTAAAGTTACTATTCAAAAACTTGATCCATATATCAACGTAGATCCGGGAACCATGAACCCATTTCAGCACGGGGAAGTTTATGTTACTGATGACGGTGCTGAAACTGACCTTGATTTAGGGCATTATGAACGCTATCTCGGTGTTTCCCTGTCAAAGCGCAACAGTACTTCAGCAGGCCGCATTTATTATACTGTTTTAAACAAAGAACGCCGCGGCGATTATCTTGGCGGAACCGTGCAGGTTATTCCTCATATTACGGACGAAATTAAACGCACCATGCTGAGCCTTGCAGCTGATGTTCCCCCGGAAGAAGCACCTGATGTTGCTATTATTGAAATTGGCGGCACAGTTGGTGATATTGAAAGTTTGCCTTTCCTTGAAGCCATGCGCCAGCTTCGCTCAGAACTTGGCAGAAATAATTGTCTCAATATTCATTTAACCCTTGTGCCGTATCTTCGTGCTGCCGGCGAATATAAAACAAAACCAACTCAGCACAGCGTAAAAGAATTGCTTTCCATTGGCGTACAGCCTGATATTATTCTTTGCCGCTGTGAAGAAGCTATTCCTACAGAAATGAAACGTAAGATTTCTCTTTTCTGCAACGTGGAAGAAGGTGCAGTATTTTCTTCAGTTGATGTAAAAAATGTGTACGAAGTGCCTTTGAAATTTTATGAAGAAGGCTTTGACCAAAAAGTTGTGATTATGCTGCAGCTTAATGCAGGTAATCCAAAACTTGACGCCTGGAAGAAATTAATTGCTGATTTCAATGCTCCGCAACATACTGTCACTATTGGCATTGTGGGTAAATATGTGGATTTGAAAGAAGCGTATAAGAGCCTGCATGAAGCTCTTGTCCATGCGGGTGTTGCCAATCGAGCCACAGTTCTTCTTCGCTATGTGAATTCAGAAGAAATCAACAAGGATAATGTTGCCAATATGCTTGCAGGCTGTAATGGTATTCTTGTACCGGGCGGCTTTGGGTATCGCGGCGTTGAAGGAAAAATTGAAGCAATTCGTTATGCCCGTGAAAAGAAAATTCCATTCTTTGGCATTTGCTTGGGCATGCAGTGTGCTGTTATGGAATTTGCCCGCAATGTAGCAGGATTAAAAGATGCCAACTCTGAAGAATTTGTACCCGACTGCAAGAATAATGTTATTTATCTGATTAAAGAATGGTTTGATTTTAGAACCAACAAACGTGAAGTTCGTGATGACAGCAGTGATAAAGGCGGAACCATGCGCCTTGGTGCATATCCATGCAAATTGAAAGAAGGTACAAAATCATACGCCGCTTATGTAAGTCCAGAAATTTCAGAAAGACATAGACACCGCTATGAATTTAACAATAAGTTTAAAGAAATACTTGAAGAAAAAGGACTTGTTTTCAGCGGAACTTCACCTGATAATGAACTCATGGAAATTATTGAAATTGCCGACCACCCATGGTTTGTTGGCTGCCAGTTCCACCCTGAATTTAAATCAAACCCGATGAAACCTCACCCCTTATTCCGTGATTTCATTGCGGCTTCCATTAGAAATATCTAATTATATTTTATTAGAGCATTTCCGGAAATAGTTGCAATTTATTTTCTTGGGGGGAATTATTCCCCCCAAACCCCCTACACGCAAAACCGTTATAGACGTTGTCTATAACGGTTTTGTTTATTATGTGGTTTCTTGTTGTTCTTGGGAAATTTATTTAAAAAGTTTTGTAAAGGGGGGCAGGGGAAGAAACTTTTTCAAAAGTTTTTCCCCTGCAATAAATTACAATATATAACGGAAAAACTTTAACATAAAAAAGCCCCAAGTTTTATAACAAGGGGCTTTATATCATAAGATATTATAAATTTTACTTATCAATCCCAAGAGCGGCGCTTTCGTCAACAACCCAGATTAAATCTCCGCCGGCAGGACGCACAAACTGTGCAGGAAGTTCAGGCTCACTTAATAAATTTAATGTTTTGCTCAAGGCCTCATGTTTTTCTTTTCCTGTAACCATGAATAAGCAGCAGCGGGCATTATTGAGTACGGGCAGTGTCAGGGTGATTCTATCCATATTTCTGCTTCGTACATACTGATCGAGAACGATGCGTTCCTTTTCATGGAGTGCATATTCACCGGGAAAAAGGGAAGCTGTATGTCCATCTTCACCAAGCCCTAATAAGATGCAGTCAAACTTAGGAAATTCGCCTTCTTCCAAGCGGAAATGTTCGCGAATAAGTTTTTCATAGGCAAGAGCAGATTCAACGGGATTTCCTTCACCTTTCATTCTGTAATAACGGGTTGCAGGAACTTTGGATAAAAGTTCCCGTCTTGCAATACCATAATTACTTTTAGGGTCATCAGGGTGTACACAATATTCATCACCCCAATAAATCATGATTTTTTCCCATGGCAACCGTTCTGCCCAGTCATCTTCTGCTAAAAGGCGAAAAAGCGGAATTGGAGTTGTGCCTCCAGAAAGAGCCAGTGTAAAGACTCCTCTTTCATCTATGGCTTCTTCGCAAATTTGAACCAAATGGTGTGCTACGCGTTCTGCCATAGCAGCCGGGTCTTTATGAATATGAAGTGCTAAGTGTATTGAACGTGACATAATTGCTCCTTAGAAACATCATTTATTATTATACTGTTAAATCATAAAACAGGCAATTATTTTTTTCTGATATCAAAATATTCACCGCTATTGGTATTTATCATGGTTGGACTTGCTTTGCAAATAAGAGGGGAACTTTCTTTAAGTATTTTTAATTGCTGCTCATTAACAAAGACAGGCAAAGACGCATTTACACCGTTTGTCGGCAGAACAATGGTGTTGCTTTTGAGTGTTTCTTCTAAAATTTCCATGCCTTCAGTATTGGAAATTTTGAGACTGACAGCATAGGATACAACGTGATCGTTTTGGTAATTAGGGTCAGCAGTATAGGTAATAAAAAGAACATCTTTACCGCTTATTTTTCCAAAACTGGCAGAACAGACGGAATTAGGGAGAAATGCAAGCATTTTATGCAAATCCTGCTGCTCTCTTTTGCTTTTAAATTTTTGTTCCTGTAAATGTCGTTTTGAAAGTTTTAAATTATAGGTTTGCAAAATTTCTTCAAGGTTTGCCAATTTGATAATTTTTAGTCCGTCATTTGTGGGGCGTACTTCTAATTTAATTGGAATACGATCCCAAAAATCATCATACAGTGTTGTGGAAATAATATAGGATTTTTTTTGTTCTTTATTTTTGTTTATTTCAAATTTTGCCTGTGATAAAAGATCACTGATGTGTTTAGGCACAAAAAGGGTTTTATTGTTGAATTCATTGTCATATTCAGTACCTTTAAAGATATCGAGAAACAGAAACGAAATGTTGTCTGTAATGGTTTCAGTGTCCGGGATTTCTCCCATTTGCATATGCACATATTTATAATTTTGGATTAAACTAATGAGGTCATTAATAAAGTTGTCTGAAAATTGCGGTAAATCAATAATGGAGCTGAACAAAGCAGGGTCTTTTGCTTCCAGAGATTTCTCCAATGTAGACAAGACATAACCTGAACGATTAACCTTTGTTGCCTGATAAAGCCAGAAAGCACCGCCGCCGGCTATGGAAAGAAAAATAACAGCAAGTAAGGATATCCAAACCTTTTTTTTCCGTAAAAAAGAAAAACGTTTGAGAATCGGCTTTAATAATTTAAAAAGAAAACCTGATTTATCAAGCTTGACGTCTTCAAATAAAATATCAGCGTCTGCCGCACTGATTTTAGTCGGCGTTTGTGCAGGCTGAGTTTTTTTTGGATTTTCTTTTTTAGGAGTATCTGCCATTATCCTATTTACTCATTCCATTCAGAAATTCTTTATTATTTTTTGTTCCGCGCATTTTATCAAGTAAAAATTCCATGCTGTCAATAGAGGACATGGGGGCAAGAATTTTTCGTAAGATCCAAATACGGTTGAGATTTTCTTCGGAAAGAAGCAAATCTTCTTTACGCGTTCCTGTTTTATTGATGTCAATAGCAGGGAAAATGCGTTTTTCTGCCAAATGACGGTCAAGGTATAAGTCTAAATTGCCTGTGCCTTTGAATTCTTCAAAAATAACTTCGTCCATGCGGGAGCCTGTATCAATAAGCGCAGAGGCAATAATAGTCAAACTGCCGCCGCCCTCAATATTTCTGGCTGCACCGAAAAAGCGTTTTGGACGCTGTAAAGCATTGGCATCAAGTCCGCCGGATAAAACTTTGCCTGATGAAGGGGTTACGGCATTATAGGCTCTGCCTAAACGGGTAATAGAGTCTAGCAAAATGACTACATCTTTTTTGCGTTCCACAAGACGTTTTGCTTTTTCCAAAACCATTTCACAAACCTGCACATGGCGCTGCGGCGGTTCATCAAAGGTTGAGCTGATAACTTCTGCGTTTTTAACTGTTCTTTCCATATCCGTTACTTCTTCAGGTCTTTCATCAATCAGAAGAACAATTAAATAGACATCAGGATATTTGGCACTGATTGCATTGGCAATATTTTGCAGCAAAGTTGTTTTTCCTGTTCTCGGAGGAGCCACAATCAATCCGCGCTGTCCGCGTCCGATAGGGGACATCATATCAATAACGCGTCCGGAAAGATTTTTTTCATCGGTTTCAATGCAAAGCTGCTGGTCCGGGAAAATAGGCGTCAGGTTATCAAATAAAACAAGGTGTTTTGCATTTTCGGGCGCTTCAAAGCCGACTTCATTGACTTTTACCAGGGCAAAATAGCGTTCCCCCTCTTTGGGCGGACGGATTTGTCCTTTAACAATATCACCTTTTCGTAAATGATAGCGGCGAATTTGTGAGGGGGACACATACACATCATCAGGACCCGGCATATAGCTGCTCAAAGGGGAACGTAAAAAGCCGTATCCGTCAGGCAGTACTTCCAGTACTCCGTCAGCGACGATTGTCCCATTTTGTGAAACGCAGGACTGCAATAATGCAAAAATAAGTTCCTGCTTACGCATGCTGCTTGCATTATCAAGCTGATATTTTTCGGCTAAATCCATTAACTCGTTCATACTGCGAGTTTTAAGTTCGGATAAACTCAAAAAACTTTCAAGGGGAGCAGCCACTTCCTCATAGTCATTTTGAGAAACTGGAGCAGAAATTTTTCTATGGATAAATTTTCTTTTATAAGGTCTTCTGAGAGGAGAGTCGGAAAGTTCTGCTCTTTCTGCCGTGTCGGTTGTGTCAGTTGTATCAGGGGCAAAATCGTAGGAAGAATTTTCAAAAAATTGCGGTTCTCTTTCTTGTTCATAAGAGTTTTCAGAAGAATTTTCAGAAACAGGGAAGAAATTTTCTTCCTGTGCATTTTCTTCAAGAATTTTTTTGGGTTTTCGTCCGCGTGTTGATTTTACAGGTTTTTCTTCTGTTTCAGAATCTGCCACAATTTTTCTTCTTCTTGTTTTTGCAACAATTTCAGACATAAAATATCCGTCCGTATAAAGATTAATAAGAATGATGTATGGGGAAAAAAGAAAGATAAATAGAAATAACAAAAGCCTTATAGCGACTTTTTTTCACTTTGGCAAGGTTAATCTTTCTTTTTCATATTAATTTTATTCATGGCTTTGACCGGACCCAGTTCAAGAATGTCCTGCAAGGCAATAATGCTTGCTGAAACTGCATGTTCAATTTCTTCCTTATCTTGTCCAAAGCCGCTTAAAACATAATTACTCACCATAGAGGAGTCTTTTGGTCTATTAATACCAAGACGCAGACGAAAATAATCCTGCGAACCTAAACGGGTGCTGATGGATTTCAGTCCATTATGTCCGGCATTGCCGCCGCCTTTTTTCAGCTGTATTCTGCCGGCAGGCAAATCAAGTTCATCATGGATTACATAGAGCTGTTCCGGGCTTACTTTATACCATGCAAGAAGCGGCTGGACGCAGTCACCGCTTAAATTCATAAAAGTTTGGGGAAAAGCGCAAATCCAATCCGCATTTTTATAGGCAAGTTTAAATGTTATGCCATTGAATTTTGAGGCAGAAATTTGGTCAACCCTGTAATCTTTTGCCATGGTTTTTAAAAAAGCTTCCAAAGTGATAAAGCCAATATTATGCCTTGTTGCCGCATATTGGCTTCCGGGATTACCGAGCCCAACAATAACGCCGCCAATTTCCATATTAATTATTTCCTGTAAAACGAGTTAAATCTCGTGCCATTTCATAGGTATTGAGTTCGGAACTTGCCATTTTTCCATAAATAGATTCCGGTTCTCTGCGTCTCACATCTTCCAAAATACTGCGCCATCTCATAGTGTCGCCCATTTTTCTGTGCAGGCGTGCTTCACGAAGCTGCAGCCCTGCATAATCAGTTGAATTTTCAGAAATATAATTGCGGTAACGGTTGAGCCATTCCAGAGATTCTGTAAACCTGCCGGCAATTTCTGTTATATCCATAAGCGCAGCAATACTGTCCCGTTCCCGTTCAGGGCTGGCATACGGAGACTGCACATTCCGCAAATCTTCAAACATGGCAAGCGCGTCTAAATTTGCCTGATAGGCACCGCGAATATTTTGTTTTTTTTCAGCGTCACGGGCAAGAAAATATTGCGCATATGCCCGCTGATACAGCGGTATGCTTTCATTTGCTGCAAGTTCGTGCCAAAGGGGCAGTGCTCTTGCTTCCAAGCCTAAGTTTTCAGCGGCAATGGCTGTGGTATATTTCTTATTATTTTCTTTTTCAACAGGCAGATTCCAGGAATCAACTTTATTGTTTGTTTCCAAAACTCTGGTCCAATCTTGTTTATTGATTGCATGTGCCAGAAAAATATCATAGGCATAAATGCCTTCCTGATATTCTGTTTCATTGGTGGGCGTTCTTTCAAGAAAATAAGAAAGCAGGCTTTCTGCCTCTGCCGTATTATCTCTGTTAATATAGGCTTTTGCCATTGCCAGCCGAAGCTGCGGGGAAACAGGTTCGTAAAAATTATGGACAGCAGGGAAACTTTCCCATAAAATCAGCGTTCTTTCATAGTTTTGTTCAGACAGGCTCAGCTGAAACAGCGGGTCAAAAGCTCTGTGCAGTAATTCAGATGCAGTATCACTTTCGCGTTTATCAATATTTTCATTAAATACGGTTTGGGCAAGCTTTGCCGCATCCAAATAATCTTTTTCAATGTATTTCAGTGTTGCCAGACGTAAAGCCGCAAGCAAAGCCTCATAGCTTTCAGGATATTCATTAATAATTTTATTATAATAGGTTGCAGGATATTCCGGATTGGGCTCATTATAAATTTCAATAATATCGTCTACCGTATTTCTGTCGTCATAGCGCCCATTTTCCCCCATATAGAGCAAAGCTTTCGGGGCACTTTTATGCTGCGGAAATGTTTGGTAAAGCTGTTCAAGTACTTTTTTCGCGGACTCATTTTGATGTATGTCATAATAAAGATTTGCAATTTTGAATAATATATCACCTGCTTGTTCATCTTGCGGATTTAAGTTGAAAATTTGCCAATAGGTTGAAATTGCCTCCCTGATAAGTCCCTGCTCTTCCAAAATATGGGCTTTAATCACAAGATAATCAGGAAATTCCAGATAGACTTTAGGCCAGCGGCGGTCAATAAAGTTAATCATTGCAAGAGTACGGTCATAATTACCGAGCTTATGCAGCGCTTTTATTTGCAGCATTGCCGCATTTTTGGCATAGGTATTATCAGGATATTTATCAATAAGTATTTGCAAATATTGGGTTGCAATCGTATAATCCTGATGTTTCAACAGATAATCACTGACAAGCAGAATAGCATTGGGTGTATCGATGCTGTAAGGATAATTTTTATAAAGAATATCCGCATAAGCTCTTGCTTCTGCCGGTCTGTCAAGTGCAATACAGGCTGCCGCCAAATTGGCAAGAAGTTCCGGTTTTCTGGAAGATTCATCATTGACATTTAATGCTTCCTGCGCAATGGCAATAAAGGTTTCACCGGCATTTTTCAAGTTGTTGCTGTTCATTACAAAATATGCTTTTGCGCGGTTATAAAAAATTTCTTCCAAAAGATTTTTGGGTAAATTCAATTCTTTTAATTTTTCTGTTTCTTCAAAGACAGTCTCATATATTCCTAAATTATAGGCTTTGCGCATGCTTTGAATGGTTGCAGGAATATCAAGCGGGGCAGGAACTTCATTTCCTTCTTCATCAACATAAATAATTTCACCCGGCTGTTGTACTTTGTCGTCTTCATTCGGCTCAGGCGGTGTCTGATGTTTTTCGGGGTGAGTTTGTTCTTCCAATTCTTCCGGCGTGGAAGCAATAACCGTATCATGGGTTTTATCTTCAATCACAAGGGGAAGCGGTTCTTCCTCTTTCTTTTGAATAAGAGCAGGGGATTCATTTTGTTTGGAAGAATCTTTTTGGGTTACTTCTTTTTCCAATTCCTGATTTTTTATTTCATCATTGGTAATTGTATGGGATTCTGTCGGAGAATTGGCATTTAATTTCAATGTAACGGAAGGAATAAGCGCATTGGGATCCGCATTTTGATGTTGTTGCCGATTTTGTTGATTTTGCTGAGCAGAAAGCAATTCTTCAGGTTTAATGGTTTCAGCCTGTTCCAAAAGACTGCTTTGATTTTCCCCGGTCGCTTCAGCCACAAGTATTGGACGTTCTTGCCCTGCTGCAGTAAATTGAGATAAAAAATCGCGGGAAGACGTATCTGCCAATTCATCAATCATATTGTCAATATTGTCTTGGCTGGCAATAACAACACGAGATTTAGGCGCATTCTGACCTGCTGTTTCCTGTATTTCCTGTTTTACTTCTGTCTGCTTTTTTTCTTCTGCTTTTGGAGCAATTTCTCCTTGAGGGGCTTGTTCTGCTTCCTGCCGAATTGTCTGCCGTGCAGTATTTTGTGCAATAACAGGCTGTGTTTCCTGTCTTATTTCAGGAAGTTCCTGATACTGAGCAGTACCTGTTTCTGTTGTTTCGTTTTGTACTGCAACATCTTGTATTTTTTCAGCTTCAGGAGTTCTTTTGGGTTGTTCGGACTTTTTTTGTTCTTCTTTCAGTTCTTCAAGTTTTACTTTAACTGTTTCTTCTTTTTGGCTTACTTGTTTATTAAAATCAATACGCTGCGCAGTCGGTTTCCAGCGTGCACCCATGGGGTCCTGATAAATACCGATAATAATATTGCCGTTTTTATCAGCGTTCTGCATAAAACCAAAGGCGTTATTTTTTAAAACAACAGTCAGACCATATTCTGTAGGAATAACATCGGAAATAATATTTCCTTGAATTAATTGTAAATGATGTTCAAAATTTTTGCCTTGAATAAGGATTTTATTGCTGTCTGTGCGAATAGTTTCAATTTTTTCTTTTGCAGTATTATTGCTTACAATAATTTGATCAAAGTTCTTGTCCTGATTAAAAGACCATGAAAGGGCATGAGAGACAGGAACTTTGGATAAAAAGAATATAAGCGCAAAAAGAATAACTTTTATTTTCATATTTATTCAATATTTCGTTTTTTTAATTTTTCAATCAGAGTTGTACGTTTAATTCCAAGAATTTCAGCTGCCTGATTTTTTACGCCCTCAACCTGCTCCAAGGCTTCATTGATAATATTATCTTCAATCATATCTAAAAATTCTTTCAAATTCATATTCTTGTTTTTCATATCAGTGAGCGTTGGCAGGGCATGACTTTGTGCCGTGCTTGAAAAATCTGAAAAACCTTGGGTTAAAATGGACGTGAGGGATTTTTTCTCTTCCTGCGTTACACTGGAATTGAGAGAAATTTCGGTTTCTTTTGGTTTTGCCTGCTGAATAGTAATTTCTTCCGGCAGCGGGGGAAGAGCATTGACATCACCCACGCCATTTAAAATTTTGGCAGATAAATCAGTAAGAACCACTTGCGGACCGTCTGCTAAAATACTTAATCGTTCGGTAAAGTTTTCCAGTTCGCGAACATTTCCGGGCCATGCATAATTTAAAAATACTTTTGCCACTTCTTCAGAAAGTGTTAATTGCTCACGTTCTTTTTTTTCACAAAAATGTTTTAAAAAAGTTTCTGCAAGGGTAATGATATCATTTCCTCTTTCACGCAAAGGGGGTAAATGAAGCGGGATAACATTTAAACGATAATATAAATCTTCTCTGAAATTACCAAGGGCAACTTCCTGCTCCAAATCTCTGTTGGTTGCAGCAACAATGCGCACATCAATTTTTTTTGGACCATTGCCCCCAACACGTTCGATTTCTTTTTCCTGCAAAACACGCAAAATTTTTACCTGTAAAGAAGTATCCATTTCACCTATTTCATCAAGAAAAATCGTACCGCCTTCAGCCAGTTCAAAACGTCCGGGTTTCGTGCGTATGGCATGGGTAAACGCACCTTTTTCATGTCCAAAAAGTTCAGACTCCAAAAGTTCTTTTGGGATAGCACCACAGTTGACAGGAATAAAAGGAGCATTGGCACGCT
>CAOMFZ010000053.1 GCA_948482415.1 uncultured Mailhella sp. | reverse complement strand
ATAAATCACATAGCCCATGGAAAACTGCAGTGTATGCGAACGTGTTTTTTCCTGCATAAACACTTTTCCGCGCACGTCTTCAATTTCAAGAATCATGCGTTCCAATTCTTCCCTGCTGCTAAAGCCATATAGGAAAAGCGCAAACTCATCACCGCCGAGTCTGGAAGCTATGCCATGTTCTTTTGTCACATTTTTCAGAGCGTCGCCAATGGCTTTCAAATAACGGTCACCCATATAGTGCCCATAGGTATCGTTAATGGTTTTCAACCCGTCCGCATCAAGCATAATCATAGAGGCAAAGCCTAAATTCTCCGGATTTTCAAAGAGATAGTACAAATATTCATAAAAACCGCGGCGATTATACAAAGATGTCAGCATATCCAGCTGGCTTTGTTTTTTGATTTGATTTGCTTCTTCCCAAAAGTCCGTAATATCAACAATATAATAGGCAGTACTTTGCTCATCCACAACCTTTTCAAATTGCAGATACTTTTCTGTCTTGGAAATATATTTATAAATTTTATCAGATTGGCTCACCAAATTCTTTTCAATTTCAGCGATTTTTCCTTCTATCAGCACGTCAAGCTTTTCAAGGGATAATATTTCATATTCTTCAATACCGAGTATTTCCAACAGCTTATGATTGAAAAATGTTTGCTTGTAAAAAGTGTTTTTTTCAAAAAATCCCACAGGAATTTCGCTTTTATTCAAAAGATGCATAAAATGCTTTTGCTTCAAGCGGATAGAATTGAGCATTTGATTGATATAGAACAATAAATCTTCAAATTCCGTAATGCCTGTTTCAACAGTAATATCATCAAGAGTGCCCTGTTCGATTTTTTGCAGTTCATCAACAATTTTCGCAAGATTATTACTGAGCTTGCGCTGAATATACCAGCGCAGAACCATAACAATCACCACAGCACCGCACAGGACAAAAGCAATCACCATGCCTGACGATTTCAGCAGATTTTGCAAAAACTCCACGGAATCATACATACGCACCAGAACATAGTCTTCATATTCCTTGGTATAGATACAATATTGCTTACCTTGATAATCGCGGTGCAGTGTTTCAGAAACTTCTTCTCCATAGGGCAAATCTTCTTTCTCAAACCATTTCAAGCCAACGGAGTTTTTAGCTGTGGACGCCACAATTTCATAGGTATTTTTATCTAAAACATGAAAATAGCCGTTCACATCAAAGGGCATGCCGTCAATAACCTTACTCAAACTCTTTTCTGCCATTCTTTGCAGTAAACGGCGTGGCTCCATGCCGATCTGCACAATCCCGCTGCCGTCATCAAGCCACACGGCAGCATATTGCATTTCCTTATTTTCTGCGGTATTTGGGACAATATCCTGACAGAGCTTCAACCTACGGTCATGAAGCATGGGTGCAAAAAACTTCATTTGCTCGCCGGAATTAAACGTATAGCCATAATATTGAGGGTGTGTTCCTGAAATAATTTTGCCTTGCGGATTAAAAAAATGGATTTCATCCACATTCATTTTTTCAGCCAATTCTTTGCTGTTTGAAACATCCAAAAAACTTTTGCCAATCTTTTTCATATGATACGCAATGGTATCTGCGGCACGAATACAGCCTTTTTTAAATTCTGCTTCCTCAATTATCAGTTCTTCATCATTTGTATTAATAAGCTGTTCCAGCTGTCCAAACATTTCTGTCGCATGGTTCTGCTGCCCCTGATGCTGCATATAGCGCTGAATATAAAAATTCACCGGCAAAATCCACAGCAAAAACAGCATAATCATCATGGAAACCAGATTTGGCAAAACTGTTTTTATGCTTCTGTTTCTCATATTTTCCCTCAATATCACGCGACTACTCAAAAATATTTTATGCTTTGTTATAGTATAGGGTTTATTTTATAATAATTAGATTTAATTACAGAAATTTTCAAACAATCTTTTTTATGGGGGAAATGATTATCTCTGCTGTCGCTATCCGTAATGCTCATAAACTCGCAAACGGCTACCGCTCCCCCATACCCCCTCATCGCTTGTTTTTCTTTCAGAAAAACAAGAAGTTACATTTCTAAATAAAAAAAATTAAATTTATTTATCAACCACTTTCTATACCAAAGCGTAATTTTATTAATATACGGATAAAAAGTCAATAAAAATAATAAAATAAAGGATTATTACAGCATAATGCAATGAAAACAAAAAGGCTTACCGGAAAATTTTCCCAGGTAAGCCAATGACAAAACAGCAAAGTCAGTTTGCTCATTCAGCAGCAAAAAGACCTTTATTTTTCAAATGTGCCATGCACAAGCAATTCTTTATCTTTCATCATTAACTGCCCCCGCGCAAATACTGTCAGCGGAGTATAATCCTTATCCCAAATAAGTATATCGGCATCACTGCCGGCAGCCAGCGCTCCCTTTTGCGGATACAAAGAAAACGCTTTTGCCGCATTGCTTGTTACTGGCTGCAAAGCTGTTTCAAAAAGCAGTTTTTCTTCCAAAACAAGGTCACGCACTTCAGAAAACATTGAATGTAAATCAGAAGCAGTCAGTCCCTCAACATTTCCTTTGTCATCATAGCGCGCGGCACTTCCATAGCCGTCAGAACTCATGAGAATGTGCTCCGATGGAACATTGTCATTGAGTGCAGCAAGAATAGCTTTTGCAGGTTTCAAACAATCCGGTCCCAGATTTTTCTCACTCAAGCCGGAAGAAATATCCATAAAACCGCCGCGCCGCGCCAGTTCTTTTGCCTGCCCAAAAACAAGAGAGGAACGGTTGATATGCGTAACAATCAGGTGGCATGTCAAATACGGATAGGCATCAATCATGTCAAAAATACAGGACAAAGCCTCTTTTGACGCCCCGAGATGGATAATCAGCATACCAATAAAACCGCGCAGCATGCCGCCCACCCGAACATCTGTGGTCAGCCTTGCTAATTGCAAGGCAGAGACAGGGGGAACTCTGTGGTCTGCAATGGCAACTTTTCCTCCTCTCACCTTATGTATCAGTGCAAAATCCCGTTGAATACTGCCTGTAAGCGTGGGAGAGGGCAAAGGATATCCTCCGGTCATGATAAAGGTTGAAAGTCCTTCTTCTTCCAGAGAACAGGCTTTGGCAAGAACATTATCAAGATGTCTGGTTACGCCGTCAGTGCCTAAAAGCCCGCCGAGGGTTGTTATACCGCCGGATACAGGCACAGATAAAGGCAAAGGCGGCACTTGCGTATGAAAACCGGCTTCCCCGCCTCCGCCGGTAACATGCACATGGGTATCAATCAAACCGGGGCTGACATGATTATGTTTTGCGTCAATTTCAAGACAGTCAAAGGATTTTTTTGCCCAGTCAGGTATGGTCACATCAGCCCCGATTCCTGCAATTTTATCATTGATAATAAGGATATTTCCGGATCCCTGATACTTGGGCGTATACAATTCCGCATTTTTTATAAGCGCTATATTCATATCATTCTCACAGTTTTTGTCTCAACGTTAATAAATAGAGCATTTCCAATAAATCTTGCGATTTTTCTACGCAGGGGAAAAACTTTTGAAAAAGTTTCTTCCCCTGCACCCCTTTACAAAACTTTTTAATCTTTCTTATAAAAAATTGTTGTAATTATTTCCGAAAATGCTCTAGCAATAAATATCCTCTTCCGCTGCACACACTATGCATTCTGCACATTCTGTGCTTCCTGCTCTGCCTCTTCATTAGGGTCAATCTTTGTCATGGTAATATTAAAGAGTGCATACAAAATAGAGAAGCAGGGAGTTAAGACGAGCAAATATACATACGGAATATATTCAAGATAGGCTACTCCAAGCGTTGCCATGGGGAAGAGCGCATTATTTGCCCAAGGCACAAGAGGACCGCCAAGCGTACTTGCATCTTCCACGACACGGGAACAGTTCTCCGGCTTCAAACCATGACAGCGGAAAACCGGAGCCATCAATGTTCCTGTCATAACAATACTAAAGTAAATCGCAGCCGTTAACATCAGGGTTCCGTAACCGACAATAAGGGTGGAAACAACAAGCTTGAATCCGCTGTTTGCCCAGCGTGCCAAAGGTTCAAGCGCAACTTCGATAATGCCCATATGACGCAACATGCCGCCTAAACCGCACGCAAGCACAACAAGACACATAATATTCAGCATGCTTGTAACACCGCCGCGGTTCAGCAATTTGGCTAGAATAGGCGTATCGGAAAAATCGCCTTTAAAGCCCACCCACATGGAGTTAAACGCCGGGGTCAAATCCATATTATTAAAAAGTACCGCAACAACAACACCGCAAAGCGCGCCGCTTGTGATTGAAATAATCGGCGTGCAGCGTTTTAAAAGCATAATCAGCACAAGAAGAATGGGAAGAATGGCACCAAAACCTAAATTAAAGTTTGAAGACAAGCCATTTAAAATAACATTAATTTGTTCTGGGGACATTTCATTGCCTTCATGATAAAAACCCATTACAAAATAAATGATTAACGTAATAATATAGGCAGGGGTAATCGTAAACCACATGTGTCTGATGTGGCGGAAAAGCGGCGTTCCGCAAACAGCCGCAGCCATATTGGTCGTATCAGAAAGCGGAGACATTTTATCACCAAAAAAAGCGCCGCAGATAATGGTTGCCGCAGTGAGCCCCGGTTCAAAGCCCAGACCGGCGCCAATTCCCATAAGCGCAACCCCGACCGTACCAATGGTTCCCCAGGAAGTTCCCGTAAAAATAGAAGTCAGGGAACAAACAATTAAACTCGTAACAAGAAAGATGCCGGGTGAAATAATTTTTAATCCCGCATAAATCATAATAGGCACAGTTCCTGAAGAAATCCAGGCACCTATAAGAGCACCAACACAAATTAAAATAAGACAGGCGCCCATAGCTTTTTGAATAAGCTCATATGCACCTTTTTCCAAATCTGTGAAGGTATAACCAAGGCGCATGCCGATAAGAGCACAAATAACCCAGCCGGTTAACATAAGCAAGTGCAGCTGCAATTAAAAAAACGCTATGCCGGCAGTGATAAAACAAATGATAAACAACAACGAAAACAATGCAAACCCAAAACTCGGTTTCTTGATTTGAGAACTCATAGCATCACCTCAAATAAAAATTTTATACTAAAAAATACACATTATTAACACAAGTTGTCAATATAAAAATGTAGACATTTGTTTTGCTTCTTATATATATTTTATACATAACCATTTGAAATACAATAAGATACAAAATAAAAAATTATTAAATATCGTATAGAAAAGTTTACCAAAAACTTTTACAGGCAATATATTGAAAAATACTCATAATACTGTAAAATTATAAGCAGTTATGAAAAAAAAGATTTTAATAAAAACTGCCTTGAAACCGACAGGTAAAAAAACTTATTGATATAGTTAATTGTAAACTGAAGTGTAACACCGCATATGGAAAGCCTTCAATTAGAGCCTTTCCGGTAAATCTTGATAATTTTGCAGGGAAAAAACTTTTATCTCTGCTGTCGCTATCCGTAAAGCTCGTAACCTCGCTAACGGCTACCGCAACGTATTGTAGGCTTTATATGGCTTCGCCATTGCCAACAATATGTAAAAAAGCCCCTGCACCCTGTACAAAACTTTTTAAAATAAATTTCCCAAGAACAAAAGAAAACCACATAATAAACAAAACCGTTATAGACAATGTCTATAACAGGGAATTAATATTCTTGATGTTAACAGGAATTGTTCCAGGGTATGTTTCCAAATTCTTTATAATAAAATCAACGTCAGCAGTATCATTTATCTGAAAAAGGGCAATGCTTTTGATTTACAGCGTTTCACCCTTTGGAGGCGGAAACGTCAGTTTCCTGCCGAAAAAGTGTGAAACAGGGGGCATGCTCGGGTTTCCAAAGGGTAAGAGCAAGGGGGATTTCCCCCGCTGGCTTACCCTTTGGTTGGGTTCAAGGGGGGAACCCCTTGTAAAGGGTTTTTATATGGCTTTGCCATATAACTATGACAGTTACATGGATTAAAAACTTTTTTAAATTAATTTGGAAACACACCCTAGACAAAAACAAAGGTTTTAAGTCCCAGAGCCGGTAGAGACTCTCGTATCCGGCACTTGCGCATAGCAATACTATAAGCGTAAAAGTGAAAAGTGACCGGATGACGTTCCTCACAATGACGAAGACGGACATAAAAAAAGCCCTGCACAACTATAATACAAGTACTTATATTGCAATGAAATATAGCTTAAAAAGTTTTGAAAGCGAGTTTGAGAGAGAACTTTTACAGCCACCGAAAATGATGAAGTCGTTTGCGTTTGCGAGCAAGCTTTACGCAAACGACTGCGTCGCCTTCGGTGGCTCCTGTACTATTGAGCTTATACCATAACATAACTATCATGAATGTTATCAGGAAATACTCTAAGGTTATGGCATCATGCAGCTGAAAGGGCTTTTTTGGGAAGCACCAGGCTCAAGTTTTGTCTATCTTTAAGTGATGGCACTCAAAATTTTTATTGCTCTATTTTTATTACCTTATTGACATGTTTTATGAATGGAGTATAATTTAAAAAAATTTAAAATTTTATAGTCCTGTTCATGAGAAGCCCCTTCAGGAGGCCGCCCGGCAGGAAGTTCTGCCGGAGGAAATTTTTGGGGAAAACATGGACAGAAAGGAGTTTTGCATGTTTAAAAAGTGTGCAGGCATGTTTCTGGCTCTGGCGGTGGGCGCCTCTCTGACTCTGGGCGGCGTGGCTCAGGCCAAGGGTTTTAAAGATCTGTCTTTTATGGGCAGCTATATGCCCAAGCATCCGACAGTCGTGAACGTCTGGAATCCTTTTTTTAAGGCTGCCGAGGCAAAATTCCCAGGCAAGAACGGTCTCAGCTTCCATTTTTTTGCCCAGAACGAACTGTATCCCGAATCTGAAGGCATAACCGCTCTGACCGACGGCCGTGTGGATTTCGGCACAGTGCGCCCCTCACTGTTTCCGGGCAACATGAAGCTGCTCTCTTCTGTGGCGATTCCCGGTACGTGCCCCAACGCCATTGTGGGCAGCCTGGTGACCGAAGAACTGATTGAGCAGTTTCCTGAAGTGCGTGCCGAACTGCCGGAGAACTCCACTCCCTTTGTGGCCTGGGCTTCAGCCGCCTACCAGATTCATACCATTAATCCCGTCAGGAATATGGAAGAGCTGAAAGGCAAGAAGATTATCGCTTGGGATGCCACCACCCTTGAAATTGTCAAAGCCCTGGGCGCTGTTCCCATTCGCATGACATCCCCGGATACCTATCTGGCTCTGTCCAAGGGCATGGGCGACGGCGTGCTCTGCCCGCTGGCTCCCCTCCGCTCTTACAAGATTACCGAATCCACCAAGTATCACCTGATTCTCAACTCAGGCGTCAACACTTTCGTCATGAACGTACATACGCCGTTGTGGAATGACATGCCCAAGGACATGCAGGACTGGCTGAAGGCTGAAGGCGGTATGAAGATGGCGTTGGATTGCGGCAAGAGCCTGGAAGACGGAGCTGTTGCTGACACCAAGTGGATGGAAGAGCAGGGGCACCAGTTCTTCTATCTTTCCGAGGAAGAACGCGCCAAGGCTCTTGAGCCACTGGGCACATTCACGGAAAAGTGGAAAAACGAAGAATGTAAGGGACTAGATCCCGCTCTTGTAAACAAGGTACTGACATTTGTGCAGGAACGCAGCAAATACCATACAGAACAAATGAAGGCCGGAGCTTACGGCGACTACAAGATGTAACAGGCTTGCGCGCCGTCCGACTCTTTCCGCCGGACGGCGTTTCCTATTAACGCGGCAGCGCTGGTTTTCGAGTCTCCGGAACGGCGTTCCCTTTCGGACTACCGCGCTCTCCCCGCGCAGAACACTTTATTGAGGTTGTTATGGCAGACACAACTCTGGATCAGGGCGTTCCTTTCGCCGCTCTTGCTTCCAAACTTGAACAGATATGTTCCAAAGCCAAATGGCTGGCGTATATCGCCGTGGCCGTCATGCCCGTGCTGATTTGCGCGGACGTGATGTGCCGTCTGCTCCACACAGGTGTGCCCGGCGCGCTTGAGCTTCAGGAAAATCTGCTGGTATTGACCACTTACGGGCTTATCGCCTGGCTGCAATCGCGCGATCAGCACATGAGCATTGATTTTGTGTACAAACATTTCACGGGAGGGATGAAAAGCTGGGCGGATGTTTTTGTTTCCAGCATGACGTTCACCATCCTGTCCGTACTTTCCTGGGAGTCCCTCCAGACTTTCATCACCAAGATAGGCACGCTGTCCGTGGAACTGTATCTCCCGCTGGAGCTTTATTATTGGATACCCGTGTTTGGTCTGACCCTGACCTTGCTGGTGGTTGCACTGCAGGTCGTTCGCCATATCGTCGCCGCATTCCGGGACGGTCATGCCCTGAGCGCGGCGCTTGCCCTTGTCGCTGCCGGTCTGCTTGTCTACCTGCCGTTCTGGTACCGTGAGTCGGATTACGAAGTTTCCAGTCTGATACTTGGACTTATTGGCTTTGCGCTGCTGTTCTTCTTCCTGTTCATGAAGATGCCCATCGGCTGGAGCATGTGTACCATCGGCGCACTGGGCTGCATCGCTATTTACCGTTCAGTCAACGCCGCGCTGGCTGTGATGGGATCCACACCGTACAGCGCCACCGCATCGTACAACCTGGTGGCACTGCCCCTGTTTGTCCTGATGGGGTGCATGATTCTGTATTCAGGCATTTCCGTGGATTTGTTCAACTCAGCCAACAAGTGGATTGGTCATCTGCCAGGAGGCATGGGCATGGCCGGCGTGGCGGGCTGCACCGGATTTGCCGCCGTGTGCGGTGACTCTCTGTCCACCGCCGTGACCATGGGATCTGTGTCCCTGCCGGAAATGCAGCGGCTCAGATATGATCCCGCCCTGTCCACGGGGTCACTGGCTGCCGGAGGCACGCTGGGCATCCTCATCCCCCCGAGTTCGGGCTTCATCATCTACGGCATCGTCACGGAAGTTTCCATCGGCCGTCTGTTCATGGCCGGGCTGATTCCCGGGCTGCTGCTGGCCGGCATGTTCATGGCGTATATTTACATCACCGCCGTGCGGCATCCGGAAAGGGCTCCGCGCGGTCCCCAGTACACGCTGGCTGAAAAGGTACAGTCCTCCCTTGGTCTTCTGCCCATTCTCGCCCTGTTCGTGCTGGTGCTTGGCAGTATTGTGACGGGCATTTGCAGCCCCACTGAAGGCGGCGCCGTGGGCGTGGCAGGAGCCTTCTTCTACGCGCTGGCCCGGCGCAAGCTGAACTGGCGGAACCTGCTGGCTTCGCTGGAAGAAACCTCCATTCTGACCTCACGCATCATGTGCATCATGATGGGCGTGGGAGTGCTGGGCTTTTTCTTCGCGCAGTCTCGCCTGCCTTTCTTGCTGGCTGACTTCATCTAGTCTCTGGAATTTAACAAATATGTCATTTTCGCGATCATCATGGTCATATACATTATTCTCGGCTGCATGATGAACGTAATCCCCATGCTTATGCTGACCATTCCTTCCATCTTTCCCTCTATTCTGGCCATGGGCTTCGACCCGGTTTGGTTCGGCGTGGTGTCGGTCATGATTATGGAAATGGGCCAGATTACCCCGCCCGTGGGCGTGGTGGTGTTTGCTCTGTCGGGGGTGGCAGAGGATATTCCCATGGAAACCATTTTCAAGGGGATTATTCCCTTTGTGGCTCTGATGGTTATCGGGGTATTCATCATAACCGTCTTCCCGCAGCTTGCGACCTGGCTGCCGTATACCCTGATGGGGCCTGAGCTGATGTAGCGTTCGTGGGTGAGGTTTCGTCCCAACCCACAAAGCTCTTGATCCGGGTATATACAATTGATTTTATAACAGCATGAGATAATTATAAAATTTGCAATCAACTTTTGCTTATGGGGGAAATAATTATCTCTGCTGTCGCTGCTTTAGTCGTTGTGATGCAGAAAACTACGAATAAAGACAGAGTCTATAAAGCAATGGCTTGTGAATATTAATCACTGTCTTTATCTGTACGGCTCGTTTTCTCGCCTACAGCTAAAGCATCCGTGAGCCAACAAGTTGGCGACGGCTACCGCTCCCCCATTCCCCTTCATTGCTTGTTTTTATTTATAAAACAAGAATTATGTTAACAAGATAAAATTTATTTATTAACCGCTTTCTATAACAAAGTGATAATCAATAAAAAAACATTCCAAATAAAGGAGCGTCTGATATGGGACATCCAACAGTTTATCCTACCGGCGTGACGCTGTATAATCCTGAAAAAGCCTGGAGCGGCTATACCATCGTCCCCACCAAAGGACAGGGGGCCACGCTCATTGACATGAACGGACAGGAAGTGCATGTCTGGAAGGACGTGCATGGCTTTCCAAACAAGATTTTCCCCGGCGGCATGCTGATGGGCAGCCGCGGGCTGCGTAACCCGAAATACGGCTTGCAGGATCAGCTCGACCTCATTCAGGTGGACTGGGACGGCAACGTTGTATGGGAATTCAACAAGGCTGAATTCATCGATGATCCGGGCGAGGAGCCACAGTGGATGGCCAGACAGCACCATGACTATCAGCGCGACGGCAACCCTGTGGGATATTATGTGCCCGGCATGGAACCAAAAATTGACTCCGGCAACACGCTGGTGCTCTGCCACCGGGAAGTAAAATGTCCTTACATCAGCGACAAGCCCCTGCTTGACGATGTGGTGTACGAAGTCGACTGGGAAGGGGATATCGTGTGGGAATGGCTGTGTTCCGCCCACGTTGAGGAATTCGGCTTTTCTGAAGAAGCGCGCAATGCCATGTGCCGCTGCCCTAACTTTCGCGGCGGTACTCTGATTGAAAACGCTCCCGCCCTGGGCGACTGGATGCACATCAACTCAATGTCCAAACTCGGCCCGAACAAATGGTACGACGCCGGGGACGAACGTTTCCACCCTGACAACATCATCATGGACGGACGCGAAACCAACATCATCTTCATCATCGACAAGAAAAGCGGCAAGGTGGTATGGAAGGTCGGTCCTTACTATGATCAAAGCCCCGAACTGAAGAAATTAGGCTGGATCATCGGTCAGCATCATGCGCACATGATCCCGCGCGGTCTGCCGGGCGAGGGCAATATTCTGGTGTACGACAACGGCGGCTGGGCAGGTTACGGCGCACCCAACCCTGCGGCTCCCATGGGCGTGAAGAACGCCACGCGCGACTGGTCCCGCGTGTTGGAATTCGACCCCACCACGCTCAAGTTAGTGTGGTCTTATACTCCGCATGACGCCGGGTTCGTGGAACCACTGGACGCCAACCGCTTCTACAGCCCCTTCATCAGCGCGGCACAGCGCCTGCCTAACGGTAACACGCTGATCACCGAAGGATCCGACGGACGCATCTTTGAAGTGACCCCGGAACACGAAATAGTGTGGGAATTCATCAATCCCCATATGGACAACCGTAACATGAACATGGTGTACCGCGCCTACCGCGTGCCTTATGCGTGGGTAC
>CAOMFZ010000052.1 GCA_948482415.1 uncultured Mailhella sp. | reverse complement strand
GGCTTTTTCATTATTGACAATTTCTTCCGGGGTACCGGAAAGCAGTAAAATGCCGTCATGCATAATGGACGCCCTGTCACAGATGGAAAGGGTTTCGCGCACGTTATGGTCTGAAATAAGCACACCGATGCCGCGGTCTTTCAAGCGTTTAATCAAATCCTGAATATCACCCACAGCCAGAGGGTCAATACCGGCAAAAGGTTCATCAAGCAGTACAAATAAGGGGTCATGGACAAGACAGCGGGCAATTTCAAGCCGGCGCCGTTCCCCGCCTGACAAATAGGACGCAAGGGATTTTTCAAGCCTTGTCAGCCCAAACTCATCAAGCAGGCTGTAAATTTTTTCTTCCTGTGCTTTTTTGGAAAGCTTGGTGTATTCCATAACAATTTTAATATTTTCTTTCACGGTCAGGGTCTTAAACACAGAACTTTCCTGCGGCAGATAACTAATCCCCACCCGTGCCCGCTTATACAGCGCCCAGGCAGTAATATCTTCACCGTTATATAAAATTCTGCCCTGCGTTGCTTTGATAATTCCCGTCAGCATATAAAAAGACGTGGTTTTCCCTGCTCCGTTGGGTCCGAGCAGCCCCACGATTTCACCCTGATTAATTTGTATATTCACATCACGGACAACTTGTCTTGCCCCGTATGTTTTTGCCAGATGTTCGCCGACTAATGTTGCTTTCATGTGCATCCCTATTGATTGGAATCAAAAATTGCTTCTACACGTCTTCTGTGTGAGCCCACAACTTCGCTTTTTCGTTCGTATAAATAATATAAAATGGTTTCGCCGCGAATGGAGTTATTGCCGTCCTGCACAACCGGATCGCCTTTCATGGTCAAAATACCTTTATTAGCGTCGTAGGTTGCGGAGTGTGAATGTCCTGACTGCGTGCCATACTTGAATTTCACGCCGTTTTCCGCTTCGATTTTATCAATTTTATTTTGCGTATCAACTGTTTTTTTGTCTGTTGTCACTTTTCCTGTCAGCGGAATAGCATCATGATTGACATTGACTTCTGCTTTTTCCGCCTGTTTTGCTGTTTTGATATAAATAGTCATTTTTGGGGCAGTCATATTAAACTCTCCGCGCACCACATGGACATTGCCCTTAAAAATAACGCGGTTTTTATCAATATCATATTCCATGTCATCAGCATTAATTTTCACAGGCAGACCATTATCTGCCAGCTGCGGCGCTGCCTTTGCCGCCGGAACAGGCACAGCGAACGGGGCAAGCTGAGCAAGCATAACAAAACATAACAAAAACAAGAAAATACAAATATTTTTTTTCATATTATTTTTTATACTCTTTTAAAATCCTTAATTAATTCCGGGAAAAGCAGTTACTTCCTTTATGGTAATGTCCGGAAAAGCATTGACATATTGTATGGTAAAATCAGGGAAGCTGTCCACAATCTGCCATTTCCCGCAAACATCAGGAAAAGCGTTTACAATCTGTACATTCAAATCTTGAAAGGCGTCCGCTTTCTGCACTTTTATATCAGGAAAGCCGGTGACAATTTTTACTTTTCCGTACAGTTTAATCCCCTTGCAGGTACAATCGGAAGCTATATTTTTTGCCATAGCAGCCTGCGCTCCCGAAAACAAAAACACAGCAAGAAGCGCCATGCTAAAACAGAATTTTTTCATATTTTTCACCTGAATAAGACATATTTTGCCGCTTATTTTTTCCCGTCAGACGGCGTCCATTCCACATAGACTTTGCCTTTGCCGTAAATTTTATTTTCCTGTAAATTCCAGCTGAGCACATCTGCCTTGCCGACCAGACCCTCGCCCACAAAATCAGCTTTTTCCGGAAAAATTGCCACCTGTGCAATGCTGTCATAACTCAAAAACGGCCCGGAAACAATATTTGCCTGCTGTGTGGCTTTGACATCTTCGTGCAGGAGTACTTTGGTATTTTCATTATAAATAATGCCGCGTTTGGCTTCAATCACAACCTTGTCCGCAATATCTTTCAGATACATGTCACCTGCAGCAGCACTCTGAGAAAAAAGCACCGCATTATCGCCCGTTCTGTGCCACATAAGCGGATTTTCCATTTGCACCACGGAAGTTTGCTGATGCATGGTTGCCCACTTGGCAAAGATAGTCCATTCTTCTTTGCCCTCTTCGCCGTAGGAAACGGTAATCCCCTGCATGGCAAGCCCGATATCATCATTATGAAAGTCCGGAATATTGGCAAATTCCTGCAAAAAAGCCTGCATATTTTCATCATTCACACGCTTTTGCGTATAGGAAGTTTTCAAGGTCTCGAGATCAGCAGAAAAGGCTTTTTTATTATAGCCTTCTCCGGCAATAAGTTCCGCAATTTCCTGAGACTGCACAATTTCAGCCAGCCGCCGAGCTTCGCTTTTACTCTGCCAGTCGTTCCAAAAATGGACGCACACGCCAAAAACAAGGGCAAGCCCAAACAAGAAAAGAAAAGGGTGTCCTTTTTTTTCTTTTGCTGCAGATGGAGAAGTTTTTTTCCCCATAGAAGGCTTTTGCATCTTAAACATTAATGTATCCAAAAATACGGTGCAGGCTGTTTGCCCTGACAGGCAAGCAGAATTTCAACGAGTTCACGCACAGCTCCCTTGCCGCCCTTTGTTTTTGTAATAATGGACGCTGCCTGTTTGACGTCCTCACAGGCATTTGCCACCACACAGGGAAGCCCTACGCGCAAAAGCGGGTCTAAATCAATGATATCATCACCCAAATACGCCATTTCTTCATAGGTAATATTTTGATTTTTGGCAATAAGAGAAAGGGGTTCCAGCTTGCTGTAGTAGCCGCAGTAATATTCTGTTACCCCCAGCGGGCGCATGCGCGCTTCAACGCATTTGTCCTGCCGTCCCGTAATAATCCCCACGCCAATGCCTGCCATAAAAGCGGTTTTTATGCCAATGCCGTCATGCACATGGAAAGTTTTCACTGTTTCCCCTTGAGAATTCATGTATAATTGTCCATTGGTGCACACGCCGTCAATATCAAGTACAATAAATTTAACTTTCTTTGCCCGCTCTATGGTTTCTTGGGATAAGTAACTGATATCTCTATGCTTAAATTCCATTTGCATATCCTATAACTTGCTGGGAATATTCCAAATTTGCACAAGTTCGCTGACCATTTGTTCAAATTGGGAAAGCGGCAAACTGTTGGGTCCGTCACAAAGAGCCTTTTCAGGGTGAGGGTGCGTTTCAAAGAAAATTCCGTTTACGCCCATGGCAGCTGCCCCTCTTGCCAAACCTGCAATAAATTCCCGCTGTCCGCCGGAAGATGTGCCTTGACCGCCCGGAAGCTGCACAGAATGGGTGGCGTCAAAAATAACAGGAACGCCCATTTTTTGCATGATAGGCAGAGAGCGAAAATCCACCACCAAATTATTATAGCCAAAACTTGCGCCGCGCTCGGTCAAAAGGATTTTCTCATTGCCAAAACTGACAAGTTTATTTTTGACCTGTTCCATATCCCAAGGGGCTAAAAACTGCCCTTTTTTCACATTGATAATTGCCTTTGTCTTGGCTGCCGCTTCCAGTAAATCTGTCTGACGGCACAAAAAAGCAGGAATTTGCAGCACATCAGCCACTTCTGCCACAGGTTCCGCCTGTTCCGGCAGGTGAATATCCGTCACCACAGGCAAACCCACTTCCTGTTTTATTTTTGCGAGCCATTCCAAACCCTTAGCCATACCATGTCCGCGAAAGCCTTTGGCTGAAGTTCTGTTTGCCTTGTCAAAGGAGCTTTTAAAAACAGCGGTCAGCTGATATTTTTCAGCCACATCTCTGACTTTACAGGCAACTTCCAGCGCCATGTCATATTCTTCCAAGGCACAGGGACCTGCAAAAATAAAATGCTCCTGCTGCAATTTTGTATAAAGTTCACGCATAATTTTTTCCTTTCGTTTTAATATATAGAAAAAAAAACTTTTTGTAAAACACGAAAATTGAACATTTTTTATAAAAATATTCACAAAAAGTTGTAAAAAAATACAAAATTTTTTATTATTTATAACTAACTATAATTATAAAATTTAAATTTTAAAAGGGAAGAACTCAAAAGGGGCAAGCCCCTTTTTGTTCCTCCCTTTTAAACCCTCTTCCTTAATCCCCCGGCTCTCTTCAAAAAAATAAAACAGCTCTGCTGTCTATTTTTTTTGAGTTCGCTTTTAACCGTGCATATCTAGAGCGTTTCCGGACATAATTGCAACAAATTTTTATAAGAAAGCTTAAAAATTTTTGTAAAGGGGTGCAGGGGGAGAAACTTTTACAGCTACCGAAGGCGGCGAAGCCGTTTCTCTTATGTCGAGCTTGCGAGACTTAGAGAAATAGACAGCAGAGATGCCACCGGAATGGCGACGAAGTCGGTTCTGTTAGGCGAAGAATGAGCCTTACAGAACTGGACAGCAGAGCTAAAGTTTTCCCCCTGCATAGAAAAGTTGCAAAATTTATTGGAAACCCTCTATTACCGAATAAAGTTTGTATACACGACTTCTTCATCTTTTGGCGGGAAAATACCTGCTTTTTCAGCCGCTTCCCTGCATTTCAAATGATATGCCATGTTGCGGGCAAGCATGCGCATATTCTGCATGCCTTCCAGATCCTGTTTTACCTCTTCCGGATTTGCTCCGTGCACCATATTCCAATATCTTCCTGAAATAACAGGCATCTGTGTAATCTGAAAATATTTATTGAGCTGGTCAATGGTGGCGGTTGTGCCCGCACGGCGTGCAGAAACTATGGCTGTTGCCGGTTTATGCGGAAATGAATTGGTGCCGGACAAATAATCCACAAAAAAAGCTCTGTCTAAAAAAGGTGTAATAACCCCGGAAGCGGACGCATAATGCACAGGAGAACCAAAAACATACCCGTCAGCTGTTTTTGCTCTTTCCAGAAAAACATTCACCTTATCGTCAACCACGCAGCGTCCCAATTTTGCACAGGCGCGGCAAGCCTTGCAGGGTGCAAGAGGCGCCGTGCCGATATGGAAAAATTCTGTTTCAATGCCTTCCTGATTGAGAGTATCTGCTATTTCAGTCAGCGCTGTAAACGTACAGCCTTTTTCACGGGGAGAACCATTTATCAATAATACTTTCATTTTCTGCTCCTATTTTGTTTTGGCGCCCATATACACGCCTTTGATTTCAATATGGCTGAGGGCTTCATTTAATTGTGCCAATTCTTCAGCGGTGAAAGAAATCTGCACAGACGCCGTATTTTCCAAAAGCCGTTCTTCTCTGGTCGTACCGAAAATCGGCACGATAAAAGGACGCTGAGCCAGTACCCAGGCAAGGGATACCTGCGCTTTGGTTGCGTCTTTTTTGTAAGCAAATTCTTCAATCATGTCCAAAAGTTTTTGGTGCGCGTCCATATTTTCCGGCTGGAATTGCGGAAGAAAACTGCGGAAATCTGTTTCCTTGTCAAATTTTGATTCTCTGGTGTAGGCGCCTGATAAAAAGCCATTTGCCAAAGGGCTGAAGGCAACATAGCCGATGCCGAGCTCTTCACACACAGGAAAAACGGTTTCCTCCCAGCCCCGTGTCATCATGGAATAACGATTCTGCACGGCTGTTAGTGGACAAACGGCATGGGCTTTGCGGATTTGTTCGGCATTCGCTTCACACATGCCCCAGTGGGCAATTTTTCCTTCTTTAATCAGCTCCGCCATGGTCAGTGCAACTTCTTCCACCGGAATTTTCGGGTCAACGCGGTGTTGATAATATAAATCAAGACAGTCAACACCAAGACGCTGCAAACTGCCCTCAACAGATTTTCTGACGGTTTCAGGACGGCTGTCTGCCAAAAGTTCATGGTTTTCATTGGACGCCAAGCCAAACTTGGTGGCAATTTTCACTTTGCCCCGATAGGGAGCCAAGGCTCTGCCCACAAGGAGTTCATTGCCATGGGGCTGTCCTTTTGCTTCATAAAGTTCCGCTGTATCAAAAAACGTAATGCCCAAATCCACAGCTTTATGAATAAGCTTTTCCATTTCCTTTTCATCACGGGGAGCGCCATAGGCATGGTGCATGCCCATACAGCCAAGCCCGACTTCTGAAACTTCTAACGTACCTAATTTTCTTGTATTCATAATAAACTTAACCTCAAATACTTATTGCAGTTTTGCGTATTCTTTGTCACTGACTTCTTCAAGCCATTCAGTGGACGCACCATCAGCAGGCACAGCAATGGCAATATGAGAGAACCAGCTGTCCTTTGCTGCACCGTGCCAATGCTTGACGCCGGCAGGAATATTGACAACATCACCTGCTTTGAGTTCCTGTGCAGGCTTGCCCCATTCCTGATAATATCCTCTGCCTTCCGTTACCATAAGAATTTGTCCGCCCTTATGGTGAATATGCCAATTATTTCTGCATGCAGGCTCAAAGGTCACATTGGCTGCACGAACGCCGTCTGTGGTCAAAGGATTAACATAGCTTTTGCCGGTAAAATATTTTGCGTACCCGGTGTTTTCTTCGCCAAGCCCAAAATCGCCGCCTTTAAATGTGGCGTCTGTCAGCTGCAAAATTTCACTCACCTGTTCATCAGTCAAGCCATTGTTCTTGCCTGTGTTAATATGAGATTTAAGCTGAGCAGGCACGGTGCGGATTGTTGAAAGCATGGCAATGGTTGAAACTTCCCGTTCCTGATAGGTCAAAACGCCGCGGGCAAAAATATCGGCAAACAAATGTTCTTTCAAATACGCATCAATGGCAGGAGCAAAATCAAAAATACCGCCTTTATATCTTCTGCCGGTCAACGCAAACTGCACATCATCACCGTAGGCGAACTTATCTGTGCCTTGGGGCAAAAGTTTTGGTTCTTCGCCGACTTTATCATTTTTATCCTTGCGGGCGTCCATAACTTTCTTAAAAGTTGTCAAGCCATTCAAACTCTTGGGAAAGCCGCAGTAGGCATATGCCTGCACCAGCACTTCCTTGATTTCATTGACAGTCAAGCCTTCGTCAAGCCCCTTATGAAGAGCCTTTTCCAAATTTTCCAAATCACTTTTAGCTGTATAAGCTGAAATCATAACAATATTTTTCTGCTTTGGACTGAGCACGTCCTTTGCTTCGCCTTTTTCTGCAGCCATAGTTTTTCCTCCAAACGTACACATCATTCCTATTGCCAAAAAACAACAAATAAATTTTTTAATGATGCTGTTTTTCATATATTCCTCCCAAAAATTTTTATATGCTTTCATTATTAACAATTTTTCGATTTTCGGAAGACCTAATTCTGCTTTTTTTCTGCCTGATTCTCTCACTTTATATTTTTACGGATACAAAAAAAGCCCCATGAAAACATGAGGCTTACATAACCAATTTTAATGTCAGATTATTTCCTTACGGTATAAAACGCACCACGGGTTGTGCCTGATTTTGTTAAAAAGCCTTTTTTCACAAGGTTCTGTACAGACTTACGGATTGTTTCAGCATTTTTACCTGATTTTTGTACAATCTCCGGCATGGTTAATGCTGTTTTTTCCGCAAATAACGCTAAAATTTCATGGGCTGTCGAAGATAATTTATCAGCATTTGCCTTTTGCAGGTTTCGGATTTTCTCTTCCAAACTTCTTTTTTGTTTCTGCAAAGATGTTACAAAAAAAGTGAGCCATGGTTCATAATCGACTTTATCGCTCCAAATTGTTTTCTGTGTATTTCGCAGCGCTCTGTAATAGGCGTCTTTATTGTTTTCAATAACAGACTCCATAGAGGCATAGGGCATATAACTGTATTTGCTTTTCAACATTAAAAGAATGGTCAGCGCCCGTGACAAACGCCCGTTCCCGTCGGCAAAAGGGTGGATAGAGAGAAACTGTACGATAAACACGCCAATAGTGATAACGGGGTGCAAAAAACGGTCAACAAGTGTATCATTCGTCCATTGGATTAATTCACGCATAAGCCTTGGTGTATCAAAAGGAGAAGCCGTCTCAAAAATTGTTCCGATTTCCCTGCCCGCTGCATCATAAGCGGCACCCCTGTTGGTATCAGTCTTATATTCACCGCGGTGCCGCTCATCTTTAGCGGAATATTTTAACAATATCTGATGTAATTGTTTGATATAATTTTCAGTCAAAGGAATATCCGCATAGTTTTCAAAGATAGTGTTGATTAAATCAGAATAACCTGCCACTTCTTCCTCATCTCGAGACGCAAAGGATTTTTTGTTAATATGACTGAAAAGTTCCTCTACTTCTGCATCAGACAGTTTGTTGCCTTCAATTCTGTTGGAAGAACCAACAGACTCTATGGTGGCAACCCGCTTCATGCTCTTAAGCTCCGCCGGAGATAATTTCAGCTCATTAACAGACCAAGAGCCGATAAACTGATCTATCTCAGTAATTTTATTCAACATATCCGTTGTAATAACAATATCTTTTGTTTTAATCATACCAGATATTCCCAAATATTCCCAAATGTTCCCAGATTGTACTAGATATTCCCAAATAGTCAAGAATAGACCTAATAAACTTAAACATTTTCAGAGGTAGGAAATACCTGCAATAACGAAATAGGGATCGCAATGACGAAGCTGGGGATAAGCCCAAAAAACGCCACAAAAAAAGGTGCGCCGAAACGCACCTTTTCAGAAAATATTTGCACAAAATCTATGCTTCTTCGCCGTTCAGTTCTGCACGGAATTTACGGGACAAGCGAAAAACAACGACTTTACGGGGAGGAAGAGTAATAGAGGCATTGGTTTGGGGGTTACGGCCCTTGCGAGCTTTTTTATCGTATGCTTCAAATTTACCAAAACCACTAATCAAAAGAGCATGATCTTTTTTAATTGATTGCTTCATAAGTGTAAGCAATGTTTCAACAATATTTTTAACTTCTGCTCTGTTTTTTTCAGTTTGAGCATAAATCGCTTCTACAATATCTGCTTTGGTTAATGCTTTATTCATGTGAAACCTCCGAATTGCTTTTCTTTAATACGCATAACAATCTTATTTTGCAAGTTAAATTTTGCAAAAATCCAAAAAAAATTAAAATATCCTGTGTCTTATTGTATTTCAGCCCGAATTTTTTGTGCCGTTTCAAGCATTTTTTCCATATTTTCGTAAGGAGTTGGCGTCCATAAGGTCATGCCGTCGCCGGTCTTTCTGGGAATAATGTGAAAATGGATATGGAACACGGTTTGCCCTGCCGCTTCATTATTATTTTGCAGAACATGAAAACCCTCTGCGCCTGTAACTTTTATAATGGCCGGGGCAATTTTTTGGATTGCGGCAAAAATATGGCCGGCTTCGCCTGCATCAATATCCAAAATATTTTTATAATGATTTTTAGGCACAACCAGTGTGTGACCGGCAAAACTTGGAGCAATATCTAAAAATGCGTATACATATTCATCTTCATAAATTTTGGAACTGGGAATTTCCCCCCGAATAATGCGGCAAAACAAACAATCTTTTTCTTGCATATTTCCTCCATACAGCATAGACTTGAAAGGATTTATAGCACAACTCTGCATAATAATACAGTTAATTTTTACAGATTTTTAATTTGAGATTTTTAGATGGAACCCGCCCCAAAACCTGAATATATCACTGTCAGCCCAAAACTGGAACGCGGAAAAATTTTTTCTGTTTTCATACCCTTTGCGGGCTGCCCGCACCATTGCATTTTTTGTGCCCAGGAGCAGCAGACAGGCGCGGGCAAACAAAATGTCACCGAAGCGATTGCCAAGGCAAAAGTTGATTTTCCCGAATTTTTAGCCAAAACAAAATCCCCGCTCATTGATATAGCCTTTTACGGCGGAACGTTTACCGCAATTAATGAAGAGGATTTTTCCCTTTGCCTTGCTTTTTTCAAGTTTTGCAAAGAACTTGCCCAAAAAAACGGAAAATTTCTCCTTGGACGCTGTTCCACCCGCCCGGACGCCCTTGCCCCTGAACGTTTGCAGCAGCTCAAAACTGTTGGCATTGACCTCATAGAACTGGGCATACAAAGCTTTGATGATGCTGTCCTCAATCAAAGTAAGCGTGGCTACAGCAAAGAAACAGCCATTCATGCCTGCCAAACCGTTTTAGCCCGGGATTTCAAACTTGGTATTCAGCTTATGGCAGGGCTACCAAATCAAAATCAGGCTGTCTTTTTAAAAGATGCGGAAACTGCACTCTGCCTGCACCCTCACTGTATGCGCTATTACCCTTGCCTTGTACCGGAAAAAACGCCCCTTGCCCGCCTTTTTGGGGAAGGAAAATATACGCCGTGGAGCAATGAAAAGTGCATTGAAACGCTGGGCAAAGCTCTTGCTATGGCATGGCAGGCAAACACCCCTGTTATTCGCCTGACTGTTGCGCCGGAGCAGGAGTTTGACACGCACCTTGCGGCAGGTCCGCGCCATCCGAGCCTTGGCAGTGACATCATGGGCTATGCTTTTTACACCGCATTAAAAGACGCACTCGTCAAACATGAACAGCCTGCCCGAAGAATTTGTATTCCTGCCAAATACCAAGGCTGTTTCTTCGGTACAAAGAATTGGCTGAAAAAAAAGTATGCGGAGCTCATTCCGCTAGAAGCAGTAATTTTTGATAACGAACAATCCGAACAAATCACGATTATTTTTTAATAGTATTAAAATATATGGTATAATTATTATGAATAATGACTAAAAATAAACTAACATACTCAATTATAAGAGTTAAACTTTTCACAAACACCCCTTTTAAAACCTCTTTACCGAAAAATTTTGCTGTTTTTTATCCCATGCCAATATACACTGTCTTTGCCGCAAGTCTCCAAAATCCTTTATTTCAGCCATTTTTCAAAGTTTTTTCCTCATACATAAATTAATTTAAAAAAAATAGCTAAAAAAAGAATACATCTCTCTTATTCCTGTAAAAAAAATTAATATGTATTAAAAAAATTTTTTACAAAATTAAAATCGTTCTTAATCTTCTAACACATTAGTTTTATACCGTTATTATTTTCACAAGCCGTTTTTTTTAACAAATATTCTTTAAAATAGTTGTCAAAATTTTTTAAATATTGTATTGTGTTTGCATGTAAAGGTATTGTAGAGAAGCAGGTTTTCTCTGCATAAGGTTTTATCGTAAAAACAACATTGATCGGAGATTTATCCGATAGATTTCATTAACCCATCTGGAGGTATGGCAATGGCGAAACATGCAACCCCTCTGTTAGATCAACTTGAATCAGGTCCATGGCCAAGTTTCGTATCTGACATTAAACAGGCTGCTGCTGAACGTGCTAAGAATCCAAAAGGTCTTGACTATCAAATTCCAGTTGATGCACCTGAAGATCTCCTTGGCATTCTTGAACTGTCTTACAACGACGGTGAAACTCACTGGAAACACGGCGGTATCGTTGGCGTTTTCGGTTACGGCGGCGGCGTTATCGGCCGTTACTGCGACCAACCTGAACAATTCCCAGGCGTAGCGCACTTCCACACAATCCGTGTTAACCAACCTGCCGGTAAATATTATCACTCCGATTTCTTGAGACACCTCTGTGATATTTGGGATTTGCGTGGCTCCGGTCTTACCAACCTGCACGGTGCAACCGGCGATATCGTTCTTTTAGGTACCCAAACCCCACAATTGGAAGAAATTTTCTACGAACTCACCCACGACGAAAAATATCCTACCGACCTGGGCGGTTCCGGTTCCAACCTTCGTACCCCTGAATCCTGCTTGGGACACT
>CAOMFZ010000051.1 GCA_948482415.1 uncultured Mailhella sp. | reverse complement strand
AAAAAATGCTTTTAGAGCACGTTTTAGCATGAAACCTCCTCATAAAGACACCCAAGGGTATTCTTTCAATAGCACAGACATCAGGGTTTCTGTTCGGAAAAAACTTTCAGAGGAGAAATCCTATGACTTGTTAAATTTGTAACATAGTTCTCCCTGAAAGGCTACTTAAAAGTCTTGCTTTTAATCATATAAACGCCGCAGCAGGAAGAAAATTCACAAATTAATCAATGATTACGCCAAGATTTATATTTTTTTAATTTTACTCAATTTTGCAGAAACTTTGTCTTGCACTTCAAAACGTATGCATGTACATGTAGTCATAAACCAAGTACACGGAAATGCTATGCAAAAACAAAAAATCCTTGCGCTGTTCTGTTTTCTTCTTTTATGGCTGACTGCCTGTTCAACAAAAGAACTGCCCAAAAATTTGGCAGGCAGCGAAACAGAAAACAGTCTTGAAACATTGTGGAATAATGCCATACAGGACACGGCAATCAGTAACGACAATGAAATAATGCCCCTTGTGACGCTGACGAAAGACGATAAAAATGTCCAATGGGACAAGCAAAAAAAAGCCGTTCTATTGGGAACCTTTCACAAATATTCTTTTCAGGACAATGTCAATAAATCTTTCCCTGCATGGAAAAAACCAATCTGGGCAGTTTCTGTGCCTGAGCTCAAAAATTGGTATGAGAAGAATAAATCTTCAGTTGAGAATTGGCAGCTGCGGCTTGCGCAGGTTTTAGGGCTTCCAACGGACTGCGGTTATGAATATTTTACCCTGTTTTGGGTCAAGCCGGAAAATGTTATCCGTCCTGCCTATATTACCGATGTCACAGCGCAAATGAAAAACGGCATACAGCATGTCCAGGAGCCTGAATATAAAGAATGGTTTGAGCAAAACTACATGTATTCCAACGTAACAAGGCATTTCCCCTGGACTCGCCTTGGCTATTCCTATGACTGGGGCAATCCGGAGAATGAATACGGGCTGACGGAATTTCTCATTCAAAACCCGGAACATACGACAATAGAACATTCATTGACTGTGCCGGAATTGATTGAATGGCTGGAAAAATATAAAAAGTTCTAGAGCAATTCCGGTAAATCTTGAGAATTTTGCAGGGGAAAAACTTTAGCTCTGCTGTCCATTTGCGTAATTGCTCGTCTACTCGCAAACGCAAACGGCTTCGCCGCCTTCGGTGGCTATCTCTGCTGTCTTTATCTGTAAAGCTCATAAATTCGCTAACAGCTAAAGCGAAAAAGTTTCTTCCCCTGCACTCCTTTACAAAACTTTTTAATATAAAAGCGTAGAAAAATAAAATTCGCAAGATTTATTGGAAATGCTCTAAAAAGCGAAAAAAGCCCCGATATGCACCGGGTCTTTTTGTGCTCATACTCTTTGTTTTTTAACAAACGGTACTGCGAACAGTTGAAAACTTTTCATATTCTTTTTCTGCAACAATTTCTTTTAAAGCCTCCACCAAATTCCAAACATCTTCAAAAGAATTATAAAGAGCCACAGGAGCAATGCGGATAACATTCTCAGGTCTGAAATCAGGAATAATTCCCCGATTTTTTAATGCAGAACAAATTTGCCATGCATGGTCATGCAGTAAGGCAACATGCCCGCCCCGCTTTCCATCATCCCGCGGACTGCCGATACTAAAGCCATATTCTTTTTGCGGCAGAACAGCATCAACCAAATCCATAAAATAACGAGTCAATGCCAGAGATTTATTCCGAATATTTTCAATTCCCGCTTCTTTAAACATTTGCAGTGAACCTATTAACGGTGCGGCTGAAAGAATATGCGGCGTACTTATTTGCCAGCCTCCGGCCTGATGTGCTCTGTCAAACCAAATATTCATATCAAACTGCTTGTCTCTTACATAGCCATACCAGCCAGCAAGCCCGGATTTTTTATCAAAATGCCGTTTATTGATATAGAAGAAAGCAGGAGAACCAGGGCCGCCATTGAAATGTTTATAGCTGCACCAGACAGCAAAGTCTATGTCCTCATCATCAAAATGATGCACGACAGAACCCGCGGAATGAGCACAGTCAAAACCAATAATAATGCCCCGTTTATGTGCTTCTGAGGCAAGGTATTTCATATCCAATAACTGTCCGCTGCGATATAGAACAGAAGGAAGCAGAATAAGGGCAATATCATCTGTCATAGCCGAAACAATATCTTCTTCATTCAGCGTAAAGCCATCCCGGCTTTTTACCATGACAAAATGTTCTTTTGGGTCAAGTCCGTGCAGACGAACCTGACTTTGCAAAGCATACAGCGTTGAAGGGAAATTAAGCTCATCAGCCAGAATTTTTGTTTTGCCATTTTCAGGATGATAAAATGTTGCTGTCATATTGTGCGTATTGACTGTTGTTGAAGAACTCATGCACACCTCATTTGGTTCTGCCCCAACAAATTCTGCCATGCGTTCCCCCAGTCTTTCACCATAAAAATGCCATTGCGGAATGGAATCAAGCCAGCCGTTTATTCCAAGCTCTTTCCATTCTTCGGCAACATGGGACAATGCATTTTCAGCATCTTTTGACATCAATCCCAAGGAATTGCCGTCCATATAAATGCCTTTTGGAAGGTAAAACCGTTCGCGGAAAGAAGCAAGGCAGTCTTCTTTATCTTTTTGTACTGCAAATTCTTTAGTTATATTCATCATGGACTCCTGATAATTGGAAAAAATCTATACAATAATTGATAAATAACCGTGATACCGCTGAAAGATAGGCATTTTTTAATGTCAAAATCCCAATCTCAACATCGGGGAAAAATGTATCCACACAAACACCGTCCAGCATATCTTTATTATTCAGCAAATGCCCTTCACGCATAAAAGAAACACCCATGCCTGATTTCACATATTCATACACCAGAAAATCAGAATCAACGACAATAACCCGCCGGGGTGAGATTTGCATTGAACGAAAAACTTCGTCTGAAGTGGGACGGGCGCTGCTGCTGTTCAGAACAATAAAAGGCAAATTTTCAAAGTCTTCTTTTTGCAAATCCTTATGCAGGGGAAAAACATCTTTTTTGCCGATTAAATAATGTTTTTCTTTGAATAATGGATAAAAAGAATACAAACTTGTGTCTTCCGGAACAGCGGTTACGGCAAATTCACATTCATGTGCAGCCAGTTTTTCAACGACAATGCCCAGTGTTCCCGTATTAATTTCAAAGGTCACCTTTGGATACAGGGATAAAAAATCATTAAGTATATTTTTTAATGCAAAAACACATAAATACTGCTGACTGGAAAAACTCACTGTTCCCTGAATTTGCAAAGGCTGGGCAACATCATTCAGCATGGTATTGACAATATCAAAAATGTTTTCTGCCCAGCGAAATAAGCGCTCTCCTTCAGGAGTAAGGCACATCACATCATTAACCCTGTCAAACAAGACCACACCTAATTTTTGCTCCAGTCTATGGACATGGTAGCGGACTGCAGCTCTGTTCACCTGCATATGTTTTGCAGCCAAAGAATAATTTTTATATCGTGCCGCAAAATAAAAACCACGCAGCCACTGAACGATGTCACCATTAAATTCTTCCAACAGCATAAGTATTTCCTTTTTATATGCGATTTTCACATATAGAGTATAAAAACTACGTTAACGCCAAATACTTTTTCTTGTAAAGAAAGAATCATCAATATTTTGCGGACGTTCCCCCAAAGTAACCAAAACACTCTGCGGCGCCGCAACTGCTTTTTCCACCGGTTTTTGAACCGGAACCCAATCATAGGGATAACGATGAGCCCGAAAAGCAAAACCAGCCGGATCAACATATTCCCATACAATTTCCCCTTCCGGAGTTACTTCAAATATTCTTCCGCTGGTGGCTTCAACTATCTGCGTATTTCCATTGGGCAAGCGCTGCATGCCTGAACAAATCGCACTGAAAAATAAGGATAATTCTGACTCAAGCTTATTGCGGTAATCACCGTAACTCCAAACGATTTCCAATGTAGCAGGATCTATTTCCAAAACGCGGGAATAGCATCTGCCCTGATTATATTGTCCTGTCGGAGAATTTGCATTGGGCAAACCATATCCGGCATGTCCGCCATTATCAAAAATTAAAATATTTCCTTCACCAGGAAGACCTTTTGGAATCATATGCACTTCATGCTGACCAATAATGGCACCAAGTTTGCGAAGAGCAGGACTTGCGTCATAATCGGGACCCAGCCGCCAAACAATTTCACCGGTTTTATGGTCAATAATAAAAGAAATATTCAAAGAACGAATATCAGTAATGATATTTTCAGGATGGAATCTCATATCTCCATTATCATACCATTTATTGGGTCCAAGCCATGCACAGTTATTCAAATAGGTTTCCTTTGCATAATCCATATGGGGTTTTATGCCCGGAAAACGGAAAAAGGCATTTTTTGCTGCTTCGCTTAAACCCAGTTCCTCAAAATGTTCCATTAATTGCCATGACCAGCAGATTTCACCGTTTTCATCAACAATCAATAAACGGCTGTCACTGAGTACATAGGGAGAAATATGCGGCATGAGCACGTTTTTATTGGAATTAATCAGGGTTTTGCCCTTCTTCATGGGAAGTTGATTGGGAGCATAATAACCGACCGGATTTCCTTCTCTTTGGAAATCATGATGCGCTCTGATTGTTTTGCGGATTTCACCGTTTATTTTTTGTTCATCCGTATCAGGAGCTTTCCAAACTAAATTTCCCTGCCAATCAACTTGAATAAGGTCAAGCATTTCAAGAGGAACACCGGGAATTTCTCCGGTTGAGCCGATGATATCACCGCCGGGAATAAGCTTGTTGTCAAAAGCACCAAACACGCCTTCCCACTTATTGACAACATTACCGTTCATATCAATAAGTCTTGCTCCATTGGCTTTGCTCACGGAGCTTGATGGGATAAGAACAAATCCATTCCAGCATTTTTCAGGTTTATAAATTAATGTACCTGTAAGATTAACGGTTTGCGGCATAGTTAACTCCTTCTTAAATTTTTTTCTTATCTTATGCATAAACAATTATAAAAACGTTCGTCAACGAGAAAGATTTTTCATGCACTGAAAAAAATTTTTCCATCTTGTTCTCTTTATAAATTTTTTGTAGGGTACAATTAAGCCTTATAAAGGAGGATAGTATGACAACAGAAAAAACAAAAAAACTGAGCCTGTGGCAAGCCTTATTAATTCTTTTTATTCCTATTTTTATTATTTTATATGGGATAATTATAAAACATATTCTTCCGCCTGCTGTTCCTCTTTATCTTGCAACTATTGTTGCCGCTGCACTGGCATATTTTCTTGGTGTACCATGGAATACACTGCAAAAAGGAATGTTTGACGCACTCAATCGTTCGCAAATTGCGCTCCATATTCTCATTCTGGTAGGAGCAATGATCGGTATCTGGATTCACTGCGGTACTATTGGAATGGTTATTTACTGGGGATTAAAAATCATTTCTGCCAAATGGTTTCTCATTACCACATTTATTTCCACTTCCATTGCTTCCATTATGACAGGAACTTCCTTTGGCTGCATAGGGACTGTCGGGGTTGCATTTTATGGAATTGGCACGGCTCTCGGGTATTCTGACGGCGTTATTTTAGGTGCTATTGTCAGCGGTGCCATGCTGGGAGATAAAATGTCACCTGTATCCGATACAACAAATATTGCAGCAAGCAACTGTGAAACAAACCTTTTTGACCATATTCAATCCATGATGTTTACGACAATCCCTGCCGCAGTTGCTGCCTGTATTTGCTTTTCTTTTGTTCCAAGCCCTGAAAGTGCTGACAATACCATTATTACAGAAGTAAATACTATTATTAACGCGTTGGAACAACATAATAATCTTTCTGTGCTCACCCTGCTGCCGCCTCTTGTTTTGTTTGGACTGGCATGGAAGCGTTTTCCTGTTATCCCTACTCTGATTCTCAGTATTTTTGCCGGTGTTGTTGTCGCCATGCTGGACGGAGCAAGCGTTGATTCCCTTATTGCCACGGCAACAAAGGGCTATGCTTCCGACAGCGGTTTAAAGAGTGTGGATAATTTACTGAGCCGCGGCGGCATGCTAAGCATTCTCTCCACCATACTGCTCTTTATTCCAAGTTTATCCTTTGGTGGAATTTTAGAAGTCAGCGGCGTTTTCGCAACTATTATCAGCTATATTTTAAAATGGGCAACCACTCTTCCCCGTTTGATTTTCTCAACTCTCAGTGTTGCTTTCTGCATACTGCTTGGCACGGGCAATATGATGGTTGCAAGTATTATCACCGGCAGAGCCTTTGCTGATATCTATAAGGAAAAGAATATTCATGCAAAAGTTCTTTCCAGAACCTGTGAAGATTCTGCAACCGTTCTCAGCATGCTCATTCCCTGGTCTGTGCCTGCTTTTTTTGTCATGGGTGTACTGAATGTTTCTGCCTGGGAGTACATGGGTTACGCATTTTTCAATATTTTCTGTCCGGTTTTTGCTATCATTAACAGCATAACCAAGTTTGGTATTTGGGATTTAAATAATAAGCCGTTATGGAAAAAGGCAAAGACCGCCTTCCATTAAAATACATACGGCTCTCCTAAAAGACCCGGTATACACCGGGTCTTTTTTCTGCCCTTTTTCGTGAAATAAATATTCTTTACGTTTGGTCTATTGAGTGATAAAAAAGCGCAGTAAAAACAAGTTCAAAAAGAAAGTATCATTATCACACTATGTTAACAGAAAAATACTCAGGGCATCTCACTGCATTTTTTACTGTCTTTGTCTGGGGCACGACCTTTATTTCCACCAAAGTTCTGCTTGATGATTTTCTGCCTGTGGAAATTCTCTTTTTCCGTTTTGTGATGGGCTGGTGCGTTTTATTTTTGTTCTATCCCCACACTGCAAAAAACATCAATCTCAAGCAGGAAATTATTTTTGCGGCGGCAGGCTTTTGCGGCATTTATCTCTATTTTTTGCTGGAAAATATTGCTCTGACCTATACCATGGCGTCCAATGTGGGAGTGCTTGTTTGCGTTTCTCCCTTTCTGACAGCAATTTTGGCTCATATTTTTTTGAAAGAAGAAAAACTGCACCTCAATTTTTTTATTGGCTTTGTGGTAGCCATAACCGGGATTATTTTAATCAGCTTCAATGGTACCAGCCTGCAATTAAATCCCCTTGGCGATATTTTGGCAATGTCTGCGGCTCTTGTCTGGGCTTTTTATTCCCTGCTGACAAAAAAAATCAGCAAATACGGCATGCCGGTCATTCTTGTGACGCGCAAAACTTTTTTTTACGGGATTCTCTTTATGCTTCCCACGCTCTTTTTCTTTGATGCAAAGCCCAATTTCGCCCGTTTCCAAAACATGACAAATCTCTTCAATATTCTTTTTCTGGGGATTGGCGCTTCCGCCCTTTGCTTCGTGACATGGAACTACACGGTAAAAGTATTAGGCGCCATAAAAACAAGCATTTATATCTACTTAATTCCTGTGATAACCGTTGTCACTGCTGCCATTATTCTTACCGAGCCCATGAGCCTGCTCCTCACGCTGGGAACTTTTTTAACCATTGTGGGACTCTTTATCTCCAAATACGACAGCCCAAAACAAAGACCTGTTAAACGGCAAAAATAAAACAACCTCCTTTTGCCTTTGTTCTAGGACAGTTCCACATGATATTCAGAATAATTATATCATATATGTTATATCGTTAAAAGATTGCCGCGTCACTCCTCGTACAGCTCTTAGACAAAACCAAAGTTTTTAAGTCTTAGAGCCAGTAGAGGTTCTCGTATTCGGCACTTACGCATAGCAAAGCTATAAGCGTAAAAGTGACCGGATGACGTTTCTTGCAATGACAGCGATATGCGACTTGCACTTCAGTAACACTTCATTGCGAGCGTTAGCAAAGCAATCTATTTAATTCTTAATGTTAACCGGAAATGCTCTAAAATATCAGCCGTTACTTTCGACAGTTAAAACAAAAAGGCGCCCCGCCCGCTCCGCAGGCAAAAGGACGCCCGTTTTCACCATATCATTAAGCATGAAATACCTGACCGCTTTCGCTTGCTTGTTTGACCATGGCACTGATTTTTCCTGCTGTCAAATTCTCTTTCCGAATAAATGCCCCGCACGTCCTGTGAAATTATTACTTTTGAAGCACAAAAGAAATATCTGCATGTTTCTCTGTTTCTTGGAATATGGAAAGGTCTGACGTGACTTTACCCACAGGAATGACGCGCATGGTTAAATTGGGTCTCTCTGTTTGGGCAAAAAATATGGCAACACTGTTATTTTGCGGACAATAGGTAATATCACCGTCTGCAAAAAAGAGCTGTCCCTCTGCCTGCGTTGAAATTCTTTCCTCTATACTGCCGTAAAATTCCCGTCCGCCGTACTCCGCCATGGAAACAGTCAGCGGCAGTAATTTTTTAAACTCCTGTGCTGTGGCATTATCATAAAGAACACCGTTTATAGTTTTGTCACCGACCGTTATAACAAGAGGGATTTCGTTTGCCGCAGAAGCAGCGTTTTTTTGCGCTAAATCGACATGAATACTTTTCAGCCATGTTTCCAGTAAAGTTTTTGCATTGCGGGCATCAGCGCCAAGCATATCAAAACCCGTTAAAAGTTTTGCTTGAGGACAATAGCTTTGCACCGTATCAAAAGCCCTGCCGACACCGTAGCCGTCGTGCGTACAGAAAGGTATGATTGTTTTTCCTGCTAAATTATTTTGGGATAAAAAAGCCGCCATGGGCTGAGGAATGGTATTTCCCCAAATGGGAAAGCCTAAATAAATGATATCATATGCTTGCGGATCATGCGTCAAAGCTTGAATGGGCGGCAAAAAGTTTGTCCGTCTTTCTTCGCGTGCCTGCTCCACAACAGCATGAAAATCATCAGGATATGGACGCACAGGCTTTATTTCCATAGCCTCCGCTCCCACAAGTTCCTGCAAAATATTGACAACCGTTTTTGTATTTCCGGACAAGGAATAATAAATAATCAAACTTTTTTTGCCTGTGTTTATCGCCTGTTCAGCGCAATATGCCTGAAAGCTCAAAGCAAGCGAAACCATTACCGCACATGTGAGCATAAAAATCTTTTTCATATTCTATTCTCCTTTTATAAAATTATTGGAAATTATTTTAAAAACCCAAGTTTTTTCAGCCAGTTTTGCAGAGGAATTTCAGCATCTCCGACATCATTTCTGAAAAAGTCTATATATTCCAAAATAGTTGCCTGTGGATTGAGCTTTTTAAAATCAGTTATGGTATCGCTTACTCCGCTTGTGCCGTGGGTGCAAAATGGAATTAAGGTTTTGCCTGAAAAATCATATTGTTCCAAAAAACTGAAAACAGCCATGGGCATGGTGCCCACCCAATTGGGAAAACCCACAAAAATCACATCATAATCCCGCATATTCTCAACTTTTGCCGTCAATTTAGGGCGGGCATTTATGCGCAGTTCTTCCCGTGCCTGTTCAACAGCACTGTCAAAATCAGGTCCATAGGCTCTTTCTGCTTTAATTTCAAAAAGATCACCGCCAATCATGCCTTGGATATCCTGCGCAATCAAACGAGTATTGCCTGACAAAGAAAAATAGGCAATTAAAATACGGGGCTCAACAGCCTTTGCATGGGCATTTACCTGCGGCTGGACAAAAAACATCCCCGTACAGGCGAACAAAAGCACCAATCCCAAAAGTAACTTTTTCATATTTCCTCCCAATATATTTTTACTTTATTTTCACTATAGCAAAATTTTTTTGCCAAAAAAGAACTATTCTTCCCAAAAAGTTGCCTGATTTTCGCAGAACAAAAAAAATATTTTGACAAAAACAGGCAAGAAATTGAAAAGATTGTATCTTGTTGAAATATATGCGTTTCTGTACTTTATAGTCAGACATGGGAAATTATACATTCAAAAATAAGGAGAAACTGTTATGAAAAAATCAATGATTACAGCAGTATTAATACTCGCAGCAGGTCTTTTTGCAGGTCAGGCACTTGCCGTCGAACAATTCAAAGAACAAAGAATTATCCGCAGCGGCGAAACTGCTTCCATTAAAGGTTCTGATAAATTCTTTACAGGCAATGTCCGCATTGACCCCGTTTATCCTGCCAATAATGCTATGCGCTCCAGCGGCGGCAGTGTAACGTTTGAACCGGGCGCCCGCTCAAACTGGCATATCCACCCGGTAGGACAAGTACTTATTGTGACTTCCGGGGTTGGTCTTACTCAGGAATGGGGTAAACCTATTCAGGAAATCAAAGCCGGCGATGTTGTGATTTGCCCTGTTGGCGTCAAGCACTGGCATGGTGCAAAGCCCAATACTTCCATGACCCACCTTTCTGTTTGTGAAGACAAAGGCGACGGTGTTGTTGTAGAATGGATGGAAAAAGTAACTGACGAACAATACAGTGAATACAAAGGCAACTAATCCACTAATTGCAGTATATGGAAAAATCTATGCAAAAAGAAACAATGAAAGCTGGCGTCCTTGTGGGCGAAAAACAAATTGAAATCAAAGAAATTCCCGTGCCTGAAGTAACGCCCGGCATGATAAAAATAAAAGTTTCCGCCTGCGGTGTCTGCGGCAGTGATATCCACATGTGGAAAGCCGGAAAGGGCTGGAAACCGATTGAAAATTTCACCATGGGGCATGAATTTTGCGGTGTTGTGGCGGACGCCGGTGACAGTGATTTTCGGAAGGGCGACCGCGTCACGTTTTGGGCAAACCTCTATTGCGGCATATGCGAAATGTGCCTTGCCGGCAAGGAGCATCTTTGCCTTGATGTCAACGGTACCAATTATATCGGTTTTGTCTGTAACGGCGGCTATGCGGAATATTTCGTGGGCAAAGCAAAAAATGCCTATAAATTGCCTGACACGGTTTCCGATGTTGCCGCGGGACTTATTGACCCGCTCATGGTTGCCTATCATGCGGTGAAAAAATCAAGCTTCAAAATGCACGATAAAGTGCTGATTGTGGGCAGCGGTATTATCGCCCAGCTCATTGGCGGACTGGTGAAAAAGGCAGGCGCGTCTTTTGTTGCCATGTCAAAAATTGACGAACGGCAAACAGGAAAAGCCCGTGAAATCGGAGAGTTTGACGCCTATTTTGACGGCAATGCTCCAAACCGTGCTGAAATTTTGCAAAAAGCCTCTCACGGCGGATTTGATGTTGTTTTTGAAGCTGTGGGAGCAGCAGAAGCCCTTGCCGCGTGCATGGACGGTGTCAAGGCAGGCGGTGAAATTGTCATGATTGGCAATTCCATGACGCCCGCCATTCCTTTTGAACTCAACCGTGCCGTACTGCATGAAATCCGCCTGACAGGCAGTGTTTCCTGTACACGGGCGGAATTTGAAGAAACCATTGACCTTATTGGCTCCGGCTTTATTGATGTGGAAAAATATGTCACCGACATTCTGCCTTTGGATAAGCTCCAATATGCCTTTGAAAAACAAATATCGCCCACGGAAAAAGTCCTGAAAACCGTTATAAAACCATAAAATATAAAGTCTTCTCAAAAAAAACAACACATTAGAGCATTTCCGGAAATAATTGCAACAAATTTTTATAAGAAAGCTTAAAAAGTTTTGTAAAGGGGTGCAGGTGCTTTTTTACATATTGTTGGCAATGGCGAAGCCATATAACGCCTACAATATGTTAAAAAGTTCTCGTCCTGAAAAAATCAAACCCAAAGGGATTGCTTGATTTTTTGAGGGAAGAAACTTTTTCGCTTTAGCTGTTAGCGAATTTATGAGCGTTACAGATAAA
>CAOMFZ010000050.1 GCA_948482415.1 uncultured Mailhella sp. | reverse complement strand
CCAAGGGCAGATAATAGTTTTCTGCCTTCTGGAGCATCACCTGCATTCCCTGGAGCACGGCTTTTTTATTATCTATTTTGAATTGTATAATGATACCGAAAAACTGTTATAAACAAGATATAAAAAAAGCCTCATGTGAGGCAAAAAAACTGGTGGATGGTGAGAGGCTCGAACTCCCGACCCTCGGTGTGTAAAACCGATGCTCTACCAACTGAGCTAACCATCCAAATTTATTATTTATTAAAGAACTTCAATACTGCAGCAATGAGACTGCACATTAAGCTATGCTCGTCTTAGCCCTGAATAAGGGCTGCATGCCGTAACGCCGTTCCTTTATAGTCTATCAACGCATACCTAGTCAAGATTTTTTTTGATTATATTTGCCATACTTTTGGGAGAGGTTATTTATAAGCAATTAAAACGCATAATATCAATATATTATATAAAATAAAGCTCCGGAGCATTTCCGATAAATCTTGCGATTTTTCTATGCAGGGGGAAAACATTATCTCTGCCTTCCAGTTCTGTAAGGCTCATTCTTCACCTATCAGAACCGACTTTGTCGCCTTCGGTGGCTGTAAAAGTTTCTCCCCCTGCCCCCATTTACAAAACTTTTTGAGCATTTCCTGATAACATTCATACTATTTATGTTATTTCGTTATAAGATTGCTTCGTCGTTATCACTCCTCGCAATGACGTGTTAGTAGTGTACAAAATCGCATTTTGCCGTCATTGCGAGGAATGAAGTGGCGCGGCAATCTTTTTAACGGTAGTATGATATGGTAATAACTATTCTGAATATTAAGAGGAATTGCTCTAAAGAATTAAATGATTGCTTCGCTATGCTCGCAATAATGTTATCAGGAAACACTCTGACACTCAAATTAATCAAGCCCTTTTTCTTTCAGCCATTGTGCCAGCAAGTCGGCGATTTGCCGGTTATTTTTATCAGAAAACGGGAAGTGGGTATTGCCGTGAATGCCAATGTTCGGCAAATATACAACCGTGACATCGCCGCCGTGTTTATTGACGGTTTCAGCCCATTTGTTTGCCATTTGCATGGCACAGCGCCAATAATCCTTATGCGGCTCGGTCGTTGGCTCTGTGGGGATATTATCGCCGTAGTAAATCACAATAGGTATTTTGGTAAATGCCATAAAATCTTCCAAAGGAATTTCAAAAGCCTTGAAATCGCCAAAAGCAGTGGAATTTTTAATAGGAGCAGGCACTTCACCCTTAGGGAATAAAAATCCGCTGCCAGGTTCGTAAGAAACAATAGCTTTGAGATTTTTTGTTTTGGTGGCAGTCTTCCAGCCAATGCCGCCGCCTTGGGAGTGGGTGACGAAAATGCCTGCCCCAATCCTGTCAAACATGGCAGCCATGGCATCGGAAATCACTTCCGCATCAAATGGACCTGTATTCGGGGTAATTTGGCGGAAAAACTGGTCAAGATTTTCTTCGCCGACCGCGAACTGTGTTCCCTCGTAGTAATTGGGGTAAATACCTAAACGAAATTGCCCAAACCAGAATTGTTCGTCAGGCTTTGCTTCAATTGTTTCGGAAACAGTGCTTCTTCCTGCATTGCCGCGTCTTGGCTGGTCAATCAAATACACTCCGTAGCCCTTGCGCAGAAAGATATTTTGGAAACCTTCGCGTCCGTCCGGGGTAGTTTCCCATGTTCTGGAAAACTGCCCTGCCCCGTGCAGAAATGCCATAGGATATTTTTTCGCATTGACAGGGATTTGATAGAAAATATAGGCATGATCGCCGTGCAGAGTTTGGCTTTCAGGCGTTGGCGCCAGCGGATTGTAGGCTTCTTTGGCAGGAATAACCGTGCCGCCTGCCATGAAACTGCCCTGTTCCTGAATCATAAGCGGTTCATTGGCATTTTCCGCTGCCATTGCAGAAGAGCCAAACACCAATCCCACAGCCAGACACAAACCAATAAGTACAGTTTTAATTTTCATAGATATTCCTTTTTCCTTTCCGGGAGAAATGATTTCTCCCACCCTTCTTCACACTTGTTCTCGCTGCATAAAAACAAAATGCCGATACTGTGATGTTATGATGAATTTTTTGTGCAGGGGAAAAACTTTAGCTCTGCTGTCCATTTCTGTATCTTTGCTGTCGCCATCTATAAAACTCGTAAGCTCGTTAACAGCTGCCATAAGCCTCGTAAATTCGGCATAACAGAAAAGGCTTCGCCGCCTTTGGAGCTGGAAAAGTTTTCTCCTTGAAAAATTCCCCAAAAAAAATATTAATGCTTTGTTATAGTTTACGGTTGATTTTATAACTGCAAAATATAATTATAAAATTTTCTTTTTATGGGGGAAATGATTTCCCCCATACCCCCACATTGCTTGTTTTTCTTTCAGAAAAACAAGAAGATATGTTTTATAAGTGATTGGTTATCAACCTCTTTCTATAACAAAGCGAATATTAAACATTTTTACCCATATCGTAGGCGTCCTGCATGAAATGCGTGCCTTCGATTTTGCCGGCTTCGTACACGCCGCCGCCAAAGATATAGCCTTTTTCCACAGAGCCTTTCAGACATTTAACGAGCCCGCGCATACATTCAAGGGTGCAGTCTTTGACAAAGCTTTCCTCTTCGGCAGCCGTAATAATATAGTAAAATTCTTTATTCTTGATTTGCAGCCAGCGTGCCACAACGCGGTCAATGAGCGCTTTCATCTGCGCATTGATGGAATAGAAATACACAGGGCTTGCCATAACAATAACATCAGTCTTGTCAATTTTATCGAGGATTTCTGCCATATCGTCCTGAATACTGCAAATGCCCTCTTTTTTGCAGTGATAGCAGGCAATGCAGTAACCGATTTTTTTATCGCGCAGATAAATGAGTTCCGCAGTATTGCCGCTCTCTTCGGCACCCTTGGCAAACTGCTTGCAAAGCATGGCAGAGTTGCCGTTTTTGCGCGGACTGCCAGATAAAATAAGCACATTTTTTGCCATGATATACTCCTTACTTTTCAAAATTTATTTTAACTCAATATTGTATTTCCGGAAATAATTGCTCTAAAGTTCAAAAATATGGAAATATCGGTTTTGCCTTTTTGCCCTGACAATTCCGATATTTCCGGCATACGCTCATGTTTGAGAGGAAATTTGCATGATGCGCAGGTAATTACTTCAGATTTTTACCGTAAAAATCAACAAGTTTTTTGGTAATAGTATCAACATATTCAGGCACAAAATAGGTTTGAATATGGGTTGCGCCGGGAACTAAAAAAAGTTCCTTGTCTGCGGTGCCGGTGGCAGCAGCATATGCTTCTTCGGACATGTACAGGGAATCAGCTTTTTCACCTGCAATCAAAAGAAGCGGAACATTGATAAGATCAATGTTGTCGCGGGCGTCAAAGGTCATCAAATCCATAAGAGAGCTGGTAGTGTAGCGGAAAGTGGAATTGGGATGACGGTGAGTTCTGCCGTAGTACTGCATGCCTTCACGGTACAAATCTGTAGAAATTTTACTGATAGCTTCGTCAGTCAAAGCATCAAAATCTACATTGCCGGAATACTGAATATCACCTGAAAGTTCTTTGATGCGGGCATCAGACGCTTCTTTGAGACGAGCCTGAATGGTATCAAGTCCTGAATTGATATAGCCGTTGCGGCGAACTTCACCTGAGTTAAACATGCTGATAGTTGCCACAGCTTTGAAGCGTTTATCGGATTTTGCGGCATTCAGCGTATAACCGCCGCCTCCGCAGATACCGAGTGCGCCCATGCGGTTCGTATCAACACCTGCAAACGTGCTGATATAATCTGCCATACCGTGAATGTCTTCAGTTCTGAATTGCGGTTTATCCACATTGCGGGGAGTTCCTTCGCTGGCTCCCTGATAGGAAGCGTCAGCCGCAATGGTGATATAGCCGTTTTCAGCAAGGCGCTGTGCATATAAGCCTGCAACCTGTTCCTTTACACCGCCGTTAGGGTGTGCAACCACAATGGCAGGATATTTTTTGCCGGCATCATAATTTGCAGGTGTATACACGTTGGCTGCAATTTTAAGACCGTTCAGGATATAAGTAACCGGGTGAATATTGACTTTGCCTTTCACATTTTCAGTAATGGCACCTTTGTATACAAGTCCAAACGGATTTTCAGCTGCTTGACCAAAAGAAGCAAATGCTAATGTTGAAGCGAGTGCTATTGTTGTTAATACATTCTTGTTCATTTTTTTCTCCTTATTTGATTTTTATATTTTCTGTAAATGTGTTTTACAAAAGAAGTAAATTTTGCCTTGTTTTGCCTGATATGGCTTTTGCCTTTTTCGCTCAAAACATTTTTAAGGAGTTTCTGTGAAAATTTTTTTCTCAGGATTCACAAAACATTCTTTACTTCTTTCATTTGTCCTTGTTGTAGCACAATTTTTTAAGAGAAAAATAGCAAATTCTCTCTTTAATCTGCCTAATTCTCTCACTTATTTTTTTCTGTGATAATTTTTGCTGCTTGTTTTTATTAAAGGATATAACTTTGCTAACAGCTAAAGCAAAAAAGTTATCTCCCTGCAGCTTTCTCAAAATTTTTAAAATTAAAATTATATTATAACAGCAGGTTATATAATTTTGCAGTTTATTTTTTATTTTGCAGCCAAGCACAGAAAATTGTTTCACATGAAACAATGACGAAAAAATTTTTTTGTTTCACATGAAACATTGCTTGCAAAAAAAATAAAGTTCCCGTATTTGTATTTTTTAAAGGAGTGAAAAATGGCAAGAATAATCGCAATAGCAAACCAAAAAGGCGGCGTCGGCAAGACTACAACTTCTGTTAACCTTTCAGCTTCCTTGGCTTTAATGGAAAAAAAGGTACTGCTTGTTGACTGTGACCCGCAGGCAAACTCCACCAGTGCATTGGGACAGGACGGCAAAAATAGTGAATACAATTTATACACTGCCCTTTGTGACCCTGAAATTCTGCAAAAATCCATTTTGAAAACCGAAGTAAATTATCTGGATTTACTGCCTGCCACCACAGATTTAGCCGCTCTTGAGCTGGAACTGGTTGACAAACAAAACCGTGAGTACTTTTTTAAAGAATTATTATCAAGTGTTACAGATAAATATGACTATATTCTTTTAGACTGCCCGCCCTCTCTGGGGTTGATTACCCTGAACGCACTGTGTTTTGCAAAAGAACTGGTTATTCCGCTGCAATGCGAATTTTTCGCACTTGAAGGCATTGTCAAACTTTTACAAACCCACGAACAGGTTAAGAAAAAACTCAATCCGGACATCAACCTGCTGGGTGTTATCCTTACAATGTACGATTCCAGAAACAAACTTGCCCGTCAGGTAAAATCCGAAACAGAACGCTGTTTTCCAAAGCTTGTGTTTAAAACCATTATTCCCCGCAACGTGCGCCTTTCCGAAGCTCCCAGTTATGGCAAAACCATTTTTCATTATGACATCAAGTCAAAAGGAGCAGAAGCGTATCTTGCCCTTGCCAATGAAGTAGCAAGCAGAAAAGTTGCCGAATAATTGCAGCAATAAACAAAAGAGAAGAACATGACAAAAAATAAAGAAATGAACCGAGGCTTAGGCAGAGGACTCGACTTTTTGCTGAACCGTGAAGAAACAAATACAGCAGCTGAAAATGCCAATGAGGTAAAATTACTTTCCATTGACAATATCAAAGCAAATACTCACCAGCCCCGCAAGAAATTTGATGAAACAGGTTTACAGGAACTTGCGGCATCAATTAAAAATCAGGGAATTGTCCAGCCCCTGATTGTGCGCAAAGTGAGCGCTGATATGTATGAAATTGTGGCAGGTGAGCGGAGATACCGCGCCGGAAGAATGGCGGGTCTTATCAAACTTCCCGTTATTGTGCGTGAATATTCCGATGTGGAAGCCATGACCATTGCCCTGATTGAAAATTTACAGCGCGAAGACCTCAACAGTATTGACGAAGCCGAAGCCCTTAATCAATTAAAAACAATGTACAAACTTTCTCAGGAAGAACTGGCTGAAAAAATAGGCAAAAGCCGTTCAAATGTTGCCAATACCCTGCGTCTGCTCGGTTTGCCCGAAAAAATAAAAAAACTCATTGCCAATGATACGATTAAAGCTGGACACGGCAGAGCACTTTTAGGTATTACGGACCCAAAGGCACAGGACAGGCTTTGTATACAGATTATTGCAAAAGACTTGACTGTGCGTGATGTGGAAAACGCACTTGAGTATTGGAAAGAACATGGCAGTCTGCCGCCGGAATTTTCACAAAAAGAAAATAAAGAAGATAAAAAAAGTGAAAAAAGAAGAAGTGCAGGCCTGTCTAAAAATTTGCAGGAAATTGATTACAAACTCAAAGATATTTTCCATAAAAAAGCAGCAATAAAAGGAACAGAAGACAGAGGAAGCATAAAAATCCAGTACAAAAACAAGGACGAACTCCTTTATATTTTGAGTGTGTTCTCCATTGACAGCAACAATATATGAAGGATTTTATATACTATTCAAAATAGTTGACATGCTATAAAATTCTAGAACAGTTCCACTTATCATTAGGAGTTTTTATGCAGGGGGAAAAGTTTAGCTCTGCTGTCCATTTCTGTAAGCCTCGTAAACTCGGCGTAACAGAAACGGCTTCGCCGCCATTCCGGTGGCTGTAAAAGTTTTTCCCTGTAAAAAATACTCTAAAAAAAAGGCATATTATGCAAAACGATATTTTTAAACTGGAAAACGGCAAAGTTCTTGTCATTGGTGACATTATGCTGGATACTTACTATGAAGGCGATGCGTACCGCATTTCTCCGGAAGCGCCTGTCCCTGTCGTCAAAATTGAGAAAAAGCGCAATATGCTGGGAGGAGCCGGCAACGTAGCTCGCAATATTACCGCCCTTGGCAGTGTATGCACGATTATTTCCGTAGTGGGCAATGATTATCATGCAAAAATCATCAACAATCTGCTCCATGAAGCAAATGTCCATACCATACTTTTAGAAGACGGCGAGCGCCCCACTACGGTAAAATCCCGTATTTTTGCCCGCAGTCAGCAAATGCTCCGCTATGATGAAGAAATTGTCAAAGCCATTTCAGCAGATATCAAAGAAAGACTTTTGCAAAATATTGAAGAACAAATTGCAGAATATAAAGTTATTCTTTTATCAGACTACGGCAAAGGCTTTTTATATCAGGAATTGATTGCAGATATTTATGCATTGGCAGAAAAAAAACACTGCCCAAAACCAAAGATTTTTATTGACCCAAAACCGCAGAACAAAAGCTTTTATAAAAACGCCTTTTTACTCACGCCAAACCATAAAGAAAGTGAGGAACTGGCAGAAATTGCTATGCACACACCCGCAGAAATAAAGGCTGCAGCCCATAAAATTTTGCAGGATTTGCATGCAGAAAATGTCCTTGTTACCTTAGGTGCTGAGGGAATGGCATATTTTGGCAAAAATCTGCCTTATGCATATCATATTAAAAGCGCGGCAAAACAGGTTTTTGATGTGACAGGTGCCGGTGATACGGTTATTGCAGCCATGGCTGTTTGCGAATCCATTGGGCTTAATTATGAAAAAGCATGCAATTTAGCCACACTTGCCGCCGGTGTTGTTGTTGAAAAAGTGGGTTCCGCTACCGTAACACAGGAAGAACTTATTCAGGCTTTGCGCACCAAAAAAATTGAAACAGAAAAATGGTAAGCAAAAAAATTCAGGGGAAGTTAACACTTCCCCATTTACCCCTTAGTTGAAAATACCGTTTTTTAATCAAATCACATTGATTTTATTATATTTTTTTAATAATTTGCATTTATTTCATTATAATTCAGGGAAATATCCCAGGTACTTTTTAAAAGGGGAAAACGTTAAAGGGACTTTTTCTCTTTCTGTTTTCCCCTTTGTATCCCCTTTCCTCAAACCCTATTAGCTCTCTTCGAGAAAGTGACTAACAGCCCCTTTCTCGGAGTTCGCAACATCCTTTTTCCTGCCTATTTATAAACCTGTTGTTTCGTGCAAAAAATTTGGCTTGCAGTTTGCCGTACTGCTCTGCAGTACGGCTTACTCTTCAATAATATACGCTTTGTTATAGAAAGAAGTTGATAATCAATCACTTATAAAATATATCTTCCTGTTTTTCTGAAGAAAAACAGGTAATATGGGGGTAAGAGGGAAATCATTTTCAAAATAAAAAAGAAAATTTTATAATTATATTTCGTAGTTATAAAATCAACCTGAAACTATAACAAAACATTTCATTATAATTCAGGGAAATATCCCAGGTACTTTTTTAAAAGGGGAAAACGTTAAAGGGACTTTGTCCCTTTCTGTTTTCCCCTTTGTATCCTCTTTCCTCAAACCCTACCAGCTCTCTTCGAGAAAGTGACTTACAGCCCCTTTCTCGAGTTCGCAACATCCTTTTTCCCGCTTATTTATAAACCTGTTGTTTCGTGCAAAAAATTTGGCTTGCTGTTTGCCGTACTTCTCTGCAGAACGGATTAATCTTCAATAATATAAATAATGCTTGTAATTTTACATTTAATCGGTAAATAATTTATTCAGAACCAACAAAAATTAAATCTTCAAGCGCAATAGTTTTACATAATTATAAGAAATTTTAACTAAATGAATTATAAATACACTTTCAAAAAAGAAACAATGAGGTACATTATATGAGAAAGCTAAAAATACTCGGCATTTCTGCCACAGCGTTATTATTACTTTTAGCGCTCATAATGAGTTATCTTTCTGTCAAACATTTAGGAAATATTCTTCCTGCTGACAGTTATGAGGACAAAGGCGTTTATACCTTTGTGCCCTATCAAGTGCTGCCATTACAAATGAAAAACAATTCAGCCTATAACCGTGACAGGCGCATGAACCCTAAAAAAACTATTTTTGTTATTTATTACAAAGCCACAGACGGCAGCGGCTATACATGGAATAAATTAGCCACAGATCGTGAGCAAGGCACAGAAACAATAAAAAATTCCATACCAGTCAGCCGCCGGGTACTGACAATTTCTGCTGACAATACCTATATTACTGTGGAACAGCAAGAAAATGCCAAAAGCTATACCGCAAAATTACGCCAAAAATATACTATCACTCTGACATTGGCAGTTATTTATATTCTTCTGTACATTGTTGTATGGATCATTATAATAATCAAAGGAAAATAAAAAACTCTTAATTTTTGCTGACTTATTAAATGATATTAAACATGATTTTAAGCAAAAAAAATTTAATAGGCGAAAAAAACGGTAAAATAAGGCGTCGTAAAATGCGTTATTTTGCAGTTTTAAATTTTTTGCGTGGGGGGTATTTACCAGCAAAAAAAACTTGTCAAATTGGCATATTTTTGTTATAAAGGCTTTATAGGAAAAAAGGAGATGATTATTTGCAAAAGGAAACATTTTTTCAAGATGTTCTTATGAACAAAAAAAATGCTGAAATTTTGCAGGTTTTATCAGAAATTTGTGAATATATTGAGCATGATATGCCCTTTTTGTATAATCCGCTCCTCATTTGCGGAAAAACAGAAACCGGCAAAAGCCATATAACAGCCATGCTTGCAAAATATTATCCGCAAAATGTACACACAATCCAGGGCGGTGATTTGGTCTATCAAAATGCCGAGGATAAAGAAAAGCTGCAAAGAGCCTTTGCGGTTGGCAAAAAAGTCAAAGTCCTTGTCATAGATGATATCCAGCGTTTCAAAGATGAAAATGCGCTGCAGGAACAAATCGTCTATTTTTTGGATAAATTATCGCAGAAAATACTTATCGTTCTTTTCCAGAACAGCGACAATGAAGTATCTTTCAGCAAGTATTTTAAAAGCACCATATCCAAAGGCATACGTTTTGATTTACAGGAACCGGACCTTGAAATAAAAGTACTGTACACACAGAAATATTCTGATGAGAAAGAATTGTCTCTGACAAAGGAACAGTGCTTACACATTGCGCGCAGAAGTTCCGGTTTTCGGAACATTCAAAACATTATAAACCATATTCATTTATATAAAAAACAAATGAACAGAATGCCGACTACTTCAGAAATTGAACTGATTACGGCAAAAAGAGGATATGTATTTACGGCAAATCCGGACATTATTATTGCCACGGTGGCAGAAATATACGGATTCACCGCCAGACAAATAGTCGGTAAAAAACGTTATCCGAAGATTGCAGAAGCACGGCATCTGTGCATTTATTTGTGCCGCACACTGCTTGGCATAACCTACATGGAAATAGGCAAAATTTTTGGCGGAAAAGACCATTCAACAATAGTCTATTCTATCAAAAAGATTGAAGAAATGATAGTTACGAACAAAGTTATGAACAATTTGGTAACAGAAGTAACAATGCTATGCAAAAAGAACCTTTCCAACATGAAATAAGCATAAAACTGTTCCTTTTGTTCCGTAATGTTCCTAAAATTGTTCCTAATTAAATCAATATATTTCAAATAGTTAATGGAGTTACGAACAAAGTAACACACATTTAATTAATTATTAAAAAGGATATACTTATGATAGTTACAATTACAAAAGACGAAGTTTTAAACGGTTTTATGAAAGCCGCTTCCATTGTGCCGATAAAGGCAGGTGCGCAGTATCTGCGCTCTATTTGGATTCAGGCAAAGCAGGACGATACGGTTACGGTCATGGCAACCGATGTGAACATTGAATTTACGGGCACATATAAAGCCAGAGTTGAAGAGCCGGGCGAAGTGGGCATTAACGGCAAAGCGCTGGTCGAACTCATACGCCGTCTGCCGTCAGGTGATATCAAACTGCGTCTTGATAAGGAAAACAACTGTCTGCTGGTTGAACAGGGACGCCGTTCCTATAAACTGCCTGTGGCTGATCCTGTCTGGTTTCAGCTTTTGCCGCCGTTCCCTGAAGAAGGCTCAGTGCTTTGGGCAGGGGATTATTTTCAGGAACTTATTGAAAAAGTGGGTTTTTGTATCAGCGATGATCAGGAAGTACTTTCCTGTATTTATCTTAAATCTGTTGAAAACGGCAAAGTCGATGTATGCGGCTTAAACGGACACCAATTTGCCATTACCAGTTTTGTCAATGACGAAATCGCCAAAAAGATTGGTGAAGAAGGGCTCTTGCTGCAAAAGAAATACATTGTCGAAATCAAGAAATGGCTGAATGACGACGAAATTTACTTCAATTTCACAGAACGCCGCTTCCATATTAAAAATAAGGACGGTTCCGAACACATCAGCGTTCCCCGCACCATGGCACAATACCCTGACTACCGTCTTTTTATTAACAAATTAAATGCTGACGACGCTTCAAAATTGACAGTCAATAAACGCAATACCATGGAAGCCCTCGACCGTATTTATATTTTTAATAATGAAAATGACCGCTGCACTTATTTTAATTTGTCAGGCAATATGGCAATATTATCTGCACAGGCTCAGGAAACAGGTTCCGCCAGCGAAGAACTGGACTTAACCTATAACGGAAGCATTGAAAAAATTGCCTTCCCCACAAAAAATCTTATGGAAATTCTCGGACATTTTCAATCAGCTGACCTTGAATGGACACTGACAACAGCAGAGGGTCCCTGCGGCATTACCGGTACGGAAGATCCTGATTATATGGTTCTGATTATGCCGATGAAAATTACCCAATCCAGTTATTACGAAGAATAGTTTTAGAAAATTTTTCATGCAGGGGAAAAACTTTATCTCTGCTGTCGCTATCCGTAAAGCTCGTAAACTCGCTAACGGCTACCGCAACGTATTGTAGGCTTTATATGGCTTCGCCATTGCCAACAATACATAAAAAAGCC
>CAOMFZ010000049.1 GCA_948482415.1 uncultured Mailhella sp. | reverse complement strand
AGAATATACTATAATAGTTATAATATTGCAACTAGTGTGAACACGCTCTAGAGCAGTTCCAATAAATCTTGCAACTTTTCTATGCAGGGGAAAAACTTTTATCTCTGCTGTCTTTATCTGTAACGCTCATAAATTCGCTAACAGCTAAAGCGAAAAAGTTTCTTCCCCTGCACCCTTTTACAAAACTTTTTAAGCTTAACTACTAAATTTATTTGTAACAATCAGATGGTATTAGGAAATAGGTAAAAGATTATTGAGGGATAAAAAACAATTAATTTGCAATGTTAACATAAAAAGCGAGCCGCAGGGCTCGCTTTTCTTATGGATTACCGAGTATGAAAAGAAGCATTAGTTTGCTTGTCTTCTAATGAAAGCAGGAATGTCATCTGTTTCGTTATCGAAAGTGAATTCCATTGCGCCGGGAGTATGGCGGTTGCGGGTAAGGGTTGCTGTGTATTCATCAGCAGTGAAATAAGGTTTGCGGACGATATTTTGCTTTTCATCAGCTTCCGGTGCTTTTTCTTCAGTTTTTACAGCTTGCTGAAAAGGGATAACAGTTGAAGTTTTTTCAGTGTTTGGAGCTGTCACTGCATTGTTTTCAGGATTAAGACCGGTTGCAATAATTGTAACATGGAGATCTTCACTGTCTTCAGCAGCGTCTTCAACCATACCATAGAATACATCGGGCAATTCACCGGTATCGGCAACAGCGGAGGCATTTAAAAGTTCGCCGATTTGTTCAAATTCTTCCATGGTAACATTGCCTGTAATATTAACAAGCAGAGCCTGTGCGCCGAAAATGCTGATATCTTCCAGAAGAGGGCTGGAAATTGCTTGTTTTACGGCATCAGTAGCACGGTTTTCACCGCGTGCAATGCCTTCACCCATGATAGCGGCGCCTTTTTTCGTCATGGCAGTGGTCAGGTCAGCAAAGTCAACGTTGATAAAGCCGGGTTTGGTAATAACTTCGGTTACGCCGCGGACAGCTGACAAAAGCACGTCATTGGCTTTCATGAACATTTCTTTTGCAGTTGCTTTTTTAGGTGCGATAGCGCGGAGTCTGTCATTGGGAATTGCAATCAGGCAGTCAACATGCTGGCGTAATTCTTCAATACCCTTGTTGGCAACATGGATACGTTTGCCTTCAAGAATGGAGAAAGGTTTGGTAACAACGCCAATGGTTAAAATTCCTTTTTCTTTTGCCATTTTTGCAATAATAGGAGCAGCACCCGTACCTGTTCCGCCTCCCATACCGGCAGTGACAAAAACCATATCTGTATCCTGCAGGAATTTTGCAATTTCCTGCATGCTTTCTTCTGCTGCTTTTTGACCAATTTCAGGTTTTGCACCTGCACCGAGTCCTTTAGTCAGCTGTGGTCCTAATTGGATTTTGTTTTCAGCACTGGAACGATTAAGAGCTTGTGCGTCAGTATTGGCACAAACAAAGGTAACATCACTTAATCCATTGTTAATCATGTGTTGAAGCGCATTTCCGCCTGCTCCGCCAACACCGAAGACCGTAATTTTCGCAAGATCAGTAACTTCAGTAGGGATTGAAATTTCCATAATGCCTCCTATTTCCCGAGTAATCCTATTTTATTTCAGAAAACCACTTTTTCATATGGTTTAATAATTTGCCAAACATATTGGAATCATTGCTTGTTTCTGTATAAATCGGTTCTGTCATGCCCTCATTTTCAGCACCATAAAAGAGCAGTCCAACAGCCGTTGCGTATTTTGGATTATTAACCATTTCGGTAAAGCCGCCGCCAAGATTCTGCGGTGAGCCGATACGCGTTGGAAGCCCGAAAATTTGTTCAGCCAGTTCCTGTGCTCCTTCAATAAGAGCTCCGCCGCCCGTCAGGACAACGCCGGCACCGATTTTCCGTTTATAGCCGGAACGTTCCAGTTCCTGATTGATGTGGAATAAAATTTCTTCCATGCGGGGTTCGCAGATGGCTGCAAGTACCTGTCTTGCAACCTGCCGTGAGGGACGTCCGCCGACACTTGGAACTTCAATGGTTTCATCAGGTGAAACCATTTCTCCAAGGCAGCAGCCATATTTTATTTTGATTTTTTCAGCTGCCGAAATGGGGGTTCTCAGTCCGAACGCTATGTCATTGGTGAGGTTTTGTCCGCCAAGAGGAACGGCACCTGTATATTTAATGGCATTGTCCGCAAATATGGCAATATCACTGGTACCGCCGCCAATATCAACAATGGCAACTCCGATTTCTCTTTCTTCGTCTGTTAAAATAGCTTTTGAAGAGGCAAGTGCTTCAAGCACAATGTCTGTTACGTCCAAATCGCTTTTTTGACAGGAACGCAAAATATTCTGGGCAGATGTAACAGAACCTGTGACAATATGGACATTAACTTCAAGACGTACTCCGCTCATGCCGAGGGGTTCAATAATTCCATGCTGGTCGTCTACAATATATTCCTGGGGGAGAATGTGGATAACTTCCCTGTCCATAGGAATAGCAACAGCTTTTGCCGCATCAAGCACACGTTCCACGTCTTTTTGATTGACTTCACTGCCTTTGATGGCAATAACGCCGTGGCTGTTTGTTCCTTTAATATGACTGCCTGCAATGCCCGCATATACAGAACCAATGGTGCAGCCAACCATAGCCTCAGCTTCTTCAATAGCTTGCCGTATGGACTGAACTGTTTGCTCAATATTGACGACAACCCCCTTGCGAAGACCGGTTGAAGGACTATTGCCCACACCCACGATATTGATATTGCCGTGTTCGTTAATCTCGCCCACAACAACACTAATTTTTGTAGTTCCGATATCAAGTCCGACGATTAATTCTGACTTGGGCATTTTTTACTCCTCAAAATATTCTAAAATTCATTTAAACATACTTTATAGAAATTGTCTAGAAAAAATTTAGATTTTTTCTCCAAACCTTTCGTAATAATTATTCTTTAATTATCATAACTTTATTAAACGCCGCACGGATTTTTCGTACTTTGCTAATTTCCTTGCGTTTTTTTAAATCGTCAATCACGCTGATTAAATTCTTTATATTTTGTTCATAATTTTGCTTATCAATTTGAAGTGTTAAATTACTTGCTTCTATAAATAATTCAAACCCATATAAGGGATTGATATTAATCCAGCTTATTTCATTTAATGCATATTGAAATTTTGATGTTTCCAGTTCATTCATGAAATCCGGCAATATTTTAATTTCATTATTGCCTGCATTATTAATATAGAGAATGGGTAAACTGATAAATTTATTTTTATCAATTTTATTAATAAATTGAGCTTTATTATTAAGATAATATAATTCATTGTTTTGAATAATAATAAATTTAGGTTTATGTTCCGTAACTTCTATTTTAAATTTTGAAGGTAAAGTACGAGTTATTTTAACATCTTGTATCCAATTCGAAGCTAGAAGTTTTGCTTCTATTTCTTCTATTTTGTAATTGAAAATATTTTTATTTTTTTGTAATCCTGCCAAAGAAATAATTTCTTCATTTGTAAGATATTGATTTCCATTAATATAAATTTCTGTGAGTAAAAAATTGTCACTTCTTGTAATATATTTATAAAGTTGAATGGAACTAAATATAATAATGGCAATAATAATACAGGAACTTATTACAGGCAAAATAATTTTAATATATTTTTGTATAGAACTTAAATTAATTCTGTCAAAAATATTTTCTTTTTGTTCTGTATTTTCTTTATCTCTTTTATTTTTATTAATAAAATTTTTATGATTGGATTTTGTATTAACTTTATAAGAATTTTTATTATTCTTTTTAAAAGAGTTTAATTTTAAATCCATATTCTGACTTCCTCTTCTAATTGAATATTAAATAAAGTTAATATCTTATCTTTTGCAAGAGATAATAATTCCATTGCATCTTTAGTTCTTCCATTTGCCGTATTTTCCAAAAAACTTGCATGGATTTGTGAAAAACGCATACCGCCCGCATGGACATCTTTGAGCCCTGCCTTATCAAGCAAGAGCCCGGCACTCATTTTTTCACCCTTTTCATTGCAGGGATTTTTAAATACACAGCCGGCAGTCAGTGCTTGTACAGGCTGGGTATTTTTTTTGGTTTGCAGATTTTTTTTCATCGTATCCGTGACAATGTTTTTTTCAATAACAGGAAAAATAAAATCAGCGCTTAAAATGATATAGTCCTGCAAGCGTGTATTGTCATAGAAAAACTCGGACTTTCTATAGGACAATTTCATATTTTCTCTTGTCAGGTTAACAATGCCATATTGTTTATGGAAAATTTCCACCCGGCTGAGCACGTCATTTATTTCAGTTCGGTAGGCTCCTGCATTCATATTGACTGTTCCGCCCACGCGGCAGGGAATACCCACAAGCCCCTCAAGTCCGGTCAAACCGTTTATTCCGCAATATTGTAAAAGTTTTGGAACTTTGCAGCCTGCACCAACATGAATTTTAACAAAATCAGTATGGTTGTTTTCCACATATTTTTGCACAAGAGGAGGAAAATTTTCTTCCGGCATGCAGGGCGCTGATGTCAGCTCGTCAGCAATATCAATATCGAGAACCCCAAAAGGTAATTCTCTGCACATGCTCTCGTCGGCAATAATCAGATTACTGCCGCCGCCTAACACCTTGAAAGGAATGCGGAGTTTATCTTCAAGTTCAGCAAAATCCAGAATATCCTGTCTGGATTTTATTTTGACATAATAAGGAGTTATGCCGCCCAGACGGATAGTGGTTTTATTCTTGAGAGAGATATTTTGTTGAACTTGCAGCATATTCTAGTTCTTTCCGATTTCAGCTAAAATTTTAGGTGCTAAATTGGTAATATTGCCTGCACCCTGCGTGATAATCAGGTCACCAACTTTCAAATCTTTGCAGATTTCATGGACAATTTCATCATTGTTTTTACAGGTGACAACAGAAAGTTTCGGACAAATCTGGCGTATGCCATGGGCAAGGTTTTCACTGTTAATGCCGGGAACAGGTTTTTCGCCGGCAGGGTAAATTTCCGCCAGGAATAATTTGTCAACGCCTTCAAAACAACTGCAAAAATCGCCGAACAATGCTTCAGTGCGAGAAAAGCGGTGAGGCTGGAATGCCATAAGAATACGGCTTTCGGGATAGGCTTGTTTTGCACATTTTATAGTCATTTTTATTTCTGTGGGGTGATGACCGTAATCGTCAATTACTGTGATATTATTGACTTTTCCTTTGAGCTCAAAGCGGCGCCCGACACCTGTAAACTCTTTTAATCCTTTGAGACAGGCTTCCTGCGGAATTTCTGCTTCAATGCTGACGCCAATGGCAGCCAAGGCATTTAAAATATTATGTTTTCCCGGGTGGTTAAGGCTCACTTCACCCCATAATTCTTCTTCCACCTGAGCATTTTTTTTGGTTACTTTTCTGTATACTTTGAATTGATTAATGGTGTTGCTGTCAACAATTTCAGCCCGCAGCATATTGCGTTCGCCGAAGCCGTAAGTAATAACCGGGCGTTTGATGTGAGGAAGTATTCTTTGTATGCCTTCATCATCGCCGCAGACAATATTGACGCCATAAAACGGCACTTTATTCATAAAAGAAATAAATGCCTTATCAATATTTTCCTGGCTTCCGTAATGGTCGATGTGGTCGTAGTCAATATTGGTGACAACGTTGATAATTGGGAAAAGATAGAGGAATGAGCCGTCAGATTCGTCCGCTTCTGCAATCAGATAATTGCCTTTGCCAAGTTTTGCGTTGGTGCCGTATGCATTCAGCAAGCCGCCGATAATCACGGTAGCGTCTTCGTTTGCGGCGTCGAAAATGGAAGCCGTCAAGGAGGTTGTTGTGGTTTTTCCGTGTGTGCCGGCAATGGCAATGCCATAACGCAGGCGCATCAGCTCTGCCAGCATTTCAGCACGGGCAATGACGGGAATATTACGTTTTTTGGCGGCAATAATTTCTGGATTGTCATCTTTAATTGCAGTGGAACGCACCACAACCTGAGGTGTTTTGATATTTTCTTCTGCATGACCGAGAAAAATTTCAGCGCCAAGATTTTTGAGGCGCTGTACAGTTTTGCTTTCGCTCATGTCAGACCCTGTCACAGTGTAGCCAAGGTTCAAAAGAACTTCGGCAATGCCGCTCATGCCGCTGCCGCCTATGCCAACCATATGTATTGCACGGATTTTTTTATTCATACTTATCTCTGTTTTTGTAAAAGTTTATTGAGTTCTGCCACAACTTTTTGGACAGCGTCTTTTTCAGCAAGCGAGCCCATATTTTCAGCCATTTCTTCCAATTCCGCTTTGTTTTCCAAAATGGAAAGAAGAATTTTATCCACAGGATATTGTTTGATTTCGCTTTCCTTAATCATAATTGCGCCGTGATGATCCACAATATTTTGGGCATTGGCTGTCTGGTGGTCATTAGCGGCATACGGATAAGGAATAAAAAGTGCAGGCGTTTTGGTGGCAGTCAGTTCTGCAATGCTTGTCGCTCCGGCACGGCAAAGGGCAAAGTCTGCTTTTGCATACACTTCAGCCATATTATCAATAAAAGGAAAAAGCATGGTGTCAATTTCTTCTTTGCTGTAGCCATGGCTTTTGTATGCTTCCACAACTCTTGCATAATCCGTATCACCGCATTGATGAATAATGTGAATATTATTGTCACGCAAAGAGCTGAGCAGCTGCACAGCCAGAGAGTTAATCGCTACAGCCCCAAGGCTTCCTCCCATAATGAGCAGGGTGGTATAATCCTTTTTTTCTTTGACCGCTTCTGCAACATCGTGACGGATTGGATTTCCTGTTAAAACACATTTTCCGGGATTAAATTGATTTTTGGTATCAGGCAGGGAAAGGCAGATAGTATTGACGAATTTTGCTAAAATTTTGTTGGCAAGTCCGGCAACGGCATTTTGTTCATGGATCATAGTTGGGATATGGCGAAGTCTTGCCGCAAGGAGCATGGCAAAACAGGCATAACCTCCAAAACCGATGACTGCGTGGATTTTGTGTCTGCCTAAAAACTGCCAGCTTTCAAAAACAGCTTTTGCCATGGCTAAGAGCGCAGAAAAAGCCCGCATACCGCGGCCTTTGATTCCGCGGACATTTAATCCGTAAAAATCAAGTCCATGTTTTTGGCACAGTTCTTTTTCTCTGCCGTATAAGGAACCCACAAAGAGAACATGGGCGCCCTTGTGCTGCTTTTTTATTTCATCAGCAACGGCAAGGGCAGGAAAAATATGTCCGCCTGTGCCGCCTGTTGAAACAATAATATTGAGTGTATCCATTATGCATACTCTCCATGTATTTTAGAAAGCGTAGAATTTTGCATTTTTTTGGCTGTTATTTCTTCCGTGCTGACTGTGCGGGAATAATTCAGGATAAGTCCAAGGCAAATGAGTGAAGCTATCATGGAACTGCCTCCGTAGCTGAGAAGCGGCATGGCAACACCTTTAGGAGGAACCATACCCATAATAACCGCAAGATTGAGGGTTGCGCCAAGGGCAATAATCAGGGTCAGTCCAAAGGCTGTGAGTTTATCGCGCAGTTCTTTCTGCCCCAGGATAATGCGCAGACAGCGGGCAAAAATAATCATAAATAAACTCATCATGATCGTAATGCCAAGCAGTCCCAATTCCTCACCAATTACAGACACAATAAAGTCGTTGTGCGCTTCCGGCAGATACAGCATTTTTTGTCTGCCGTTTCCCATACCGACGCCTAAAAAACTCCCTTCTGCAAGAGCGTAAAATGATTGGACAAGCTGATAGCCTGTTCCCTGTGCGTCTTTGAACGGGTCAATAAAAGCAAGGAGACGGCGCATACGATAAGGGGAATTCATAATCAGGCTGACAGCGAGCGTTGTCATCATGCTGAATGAAAGGGCAAGATAAATAAACCGTGTTCCGCCTGCAAGACAAAGGAAAAAGAGAATAGCGAGCAAGATAACCGCTGCACCAAAATCCGGCTGCAGCAAAAGGAGCAGACAAAAAACGCCTGTAATCGCAAAAGGCGGAATAACGCCTTTGCTGAATGTTTTTCCCAAATGCTGGTGTGTGCTCAAAAAATAGGAAAGGTACAGAACAAGGGCAATTCTCGCAAATTCCATAGGCTGAATGGAAAATCCAAAAAACGGCAGCCAGCGGCTTGCGCCGTTGACACTGATACCAAGGGGGGTAATGGTGAGCAGGAGGAGAAAAACCGTTATGGTAATTGCAACGTAATGGATTGAATTAATAAGTTTTCTTGGAATATAAATACAAATAAGCATGGCAATAAAGCCAAGAGAAACAAAGGCAAACTGTTTCTTGAAAAAATAGTATTTATCATGGAAATCACGTTCACCCACAACACTGCCGGCACTCAAAACCATGAGCAGACCAAGGCTTAACATGATAAGAATGCAAGCCAAAAGCCACCAGTCTATGCTGTGGTATTCGGTGCTGTGCACTATTTTTTTTCTGCTGTTTTTATTTGTACTTATCATAATAATTTCCGGTAGTTATAATTTGATTGCTTTTTACTGCAAATTGAGAACAATAGTTTTAAAATCTTTGCCGCGGGCAATATAGTCCTTGTATTGGTCAAAACTTGAGGTTGCAGGCGCTAATAAAATTGCGTCGCCGCTTTCTGCCAGTTTTTTGGCACGGAGAACGGCGTCTGCCATTTTTTCATCATAGGAGAGAGAAATTTTATCTTTCCATGCTCCCTCAAAATGTTCACGGCTTCCGCCATAAAGGGCAGTGTGTTTCACATATTTCTGCATGAGCGGAACTATGCCTTCCAAGTCTCCTCCCTTGAATTTGCCGCCAGCCAGCAAAATAATGGGGTGACCTGCTTCACTGACGGCTTTAATGGCAACTTCCAAAGCGGAAACTGTGGTGCATTTTGTGTCATTGATATAGGTAACGCCGTTCAGTTCGCGGACAAATTCCAGTCTGTTTGCCATGGGCGCCATTTTTTCCATGGCTTTTTGCGCATTTTCAAAGCTGACACCAAAAAGTTTGCAGGCTTGCCATGCTGCTTCGGCATTGCTTTGGTTATGCTGCCCAAGCAGTTTTGTTTTGGGGAAATTTTTTGCTTTGTCATCAAAAATAACGGTTTTTGCTTTGAATTTGTAATCCTTTGCCAAATGGGCAAGCTCCGGACTCAAGACAGCAAAATCATTTTCTTTCTGATGGGCAAAGAGCTGCATTTTGGCGTCAATATATTCCTGCATATCCTTGTGATAATCCAAGTGGTTGGCAGAAATATTGAGGCAAATGCCCACATGCACGGGCAAAGCATTGCAGGTTTGGAGCTGAAAACTGGAAAGTTCCAGCACAAGGACTTCAACTTTTTTGCCTTGTGGGTTTTCAATGCGTTTCAAAGCATATTCAGAAAGAGGTGTGCCGATATTGCCGCCTGTGAAAACATGTATGCCCTGTTCTTCAAGCATGGCAGAACAAATACTGGTGGTTGTGGTTTTGCCGCTTGTGCCTGTAATGCCTAAAATGGGTACATCTTCGCAAAATAAATAGGCAATTTCTGTTTCTGAAACAGCAATTGCATTTTGGGGCAGAAATTCGTTAAACTGCGCAATAGCAGCGCCCGGACTGGGAATAAAAATTTCACAGCCTTTAAAATTTTCTTTTTTATGCTCTCCGAAGAAACAGGGGATTTTTTTCTCTTCAAGCCAGGCTTTAAATTCAGGCAAAAGTTTATCTTCATTTTTTTCATGAAAAACAAGAGGAGCGTTAATGCGTTCCAATAATTTCAGCACAGCTCTGCCGGAAGCGCCGCCGCCCACAACATGGACAGCTGCACCGTTATAAATTTTCATGCGGATACTATCTAATGTAACCATACTGTTTCCCCATATTTTAGCGAATTTTGAGCACACTCAATGACATAAGGGCAAAGAGAACAGAAATAATCCAGAAGCGGACAATAATTTTTGATTCTGTCCAGCCTTTGAGCTCAAAATGGTGATGAAGCGGTGCCATTTTGAAAAGGCGTTTGCCGTGTGTATATTTGAAATAGGCAATCTGTAAAGTAACGCTGAGGGTTTCAATAACAAATAAGCCCCCGGCAACAATGAGGATAATTTCCTGCTTTGCCAGAATAGCCAAAAAACCAATCACACCGCCAAGGCTGAGGGAACCGACATCGCCCATAAATACCTGAGCAGGCTGAGCGTTGTACCATAAAAAGCCTAAACCTGCGCCCATGAGCGCTCCGCAGAAAATAACCACTTCGCTGACTCCGGGAACAAAGGCAACCTGCAAATAGTTTGCAAAGTTTGCGTGTCCTGCCACATAAAGGAAAATGGTATATACACCTGTACAAATAACCACAGGCAAAATAGCTAAACCGTCCAAACCGTCAGTCAAATTGACGGCATTGGAAGAGCTTACAAGCACGATAGCCGCAAAAACAATGTAGAATAAGCCTAAATCAGGTACAAACTGTTTGAAAAACGGAATGGACAAAAAAGTGGGATATCCGGAAAATTTGAGCATGAGCATAAGGGAAAGACCGGCAATAATCAGCTGTCCCAGGAATTTGGTTCGGGCTTTTATGCCAAGGTTCTTATGGTGCAGAATTTTGCTCATATCGTCTACAAACCCAATAAAGCCAAAACCAATAAACACAAAAAGCGTCAGCCAAATATAATTATTGGTTAAGTCCGCAAAAAGCAGAGTGGAAAGCACAGTGCCGAAAATAATGAGGATACCTCCCATGGTAGGAGTTCCTGCCTTTTTTTGGTGCACGACCACGTCTTCATGAATTTGCTGTCCGAATTTCAGCTTGTGCAGAACGCGGATAAAGAACGGACCTACTAAAATTGTCAGCACCAGAGCAAAAAACATAGCCCCCAGTGTACGGGTACTGATATAGCGCAGGATATTGAAAAATGAGAAAAAGTCAGTCAGCGGGACAAGAAAATTATAAAGCATTGTTCTGCTCCATAAAGGTTTTTACATATTCTTCCAAGTGGTTGGAACGTGAGCCTTTGAATACAATGAGATGTTTTTCGTGCCTGAGCGGAAGAGCCTTTATGGCTTCCATAAATTGCTCTGTACTTTCAACGGGTTTGAAAATACCTGCATAGTTTTGTTTTAAAAGTCCTTTTTCAAGGGCTTTGGCTGTATCGCCTTTGAAATACACGGCAAGGGGTTTGTTTTCAGCAATAATTTCGCCAAGTTCAATGTGTTCCTGTTCTTCGAGCTCACCCAGTTCACCCATTTTGCCAAGCATGAGAATAAAATCCTGATCCTTGGCCAGCTCATGGGCAGATTCAATCATACGCGCAGTGGATAAGGGGTTTGCATTGTAGGTGTCATCAATCACAGTCCATGCTCCAAAACTGTGCTTATTGAAACGCATTTGCGGAGCCTGCACGGTTTTCATGGCTTTTTGGATTTGTTCCACGGTAAAGCCCAGTTCAAGGGCAAGGCTTGCGGCGGCAATACAGTTTTCAGCGCCGTAGTCACCCACATAAATGCTTTCCACTTCAAAAAACGCTGTAGGCGTTTTGATGGAATATCTGCCAAAGCCGTCATCTGTTACCCCAAGATATCTGCCCTGATAAGGGATTTTTTTGGAGGACGTGCTGAAAAATTTTGTATCTTCTTTGTTGTAATAAGCATGCGTCCAAAGGTCCGGATAATCACCGCTGACAAAGGCAACACCGTCCTGGGGCAGGAAATTTACCAGCTGTGCCTTGTAATAGGCAACGCCCATATCGCCGAGCCCCTCCGTATGCCCGCTGGCAGCATTCAGAATAATCGCCATATCGGGCCATAAAATTCTGCCCAGTTCGTCCATATCCTGTGCGTGGCTGATACCCAGTTC
>CAOMFZ010000048.1 GCA_948482415.1 uncultured Mailhella sp. | reverse complement strand
AGAACTGGACAGCAGAGATAAAGTTTTCCCCCTGCATAGAAAAGTCGCAAGATTTATCGGAAATGCTCTAATGCTTATAGCGCGGGCGTTTTTGATGAATATGGAAAATTTCCGGGAAAGCGCGTAAATATCTTTGGATACGTTCCACGCGGCGATTAATTTCGCTCAGACCAAAATATCCTACAGAGGCAAGGATGCCAAAAGCTGCCACTAAAATTGCAGATAAAATTAAGAGTTCGTTATAAGCCTGGTCGTTGGAAGTGGTTTGCCACAAAAGAAAAATGCAGGCAAAGGAACCGCCGAGCCACATAAGGTGTCCGCAAAGTTTCAAGAATTGTTCCAGCGGCGCATTATTATAAGGGTTGATTTCAGATAATCCCTGCCAGTCACGGCTGCCGCACTGTGGGCAGCGGGCTAAAAATTCAGGGAAAACCGTTTTGCATTTAGAGCAGACAAGGACAGGTTCTTTGCCGTGTTTTTGAATACGGCGTTTTTTCTTTTTTATGGTTTGGATAGGTCTGTTGAATTTGGGAATAGTATTTTTATGAATATTTTTCGTGAAATGCATATGCCAATCCTCTTAGATAATATCGTACTTAGGTGCTTTCATGGGTTTTACATCATTAGGACGTGCTTTTTGCATGAGATAAACAAGTCCCATAATGGCAGCGCCAAGAGCATAGCCCGTATAACGATATTCGTAGGGTAAAACAAAACCTGTAATCAGGAAAGGATTGAGGAATAAAACAGTGTTAAAAGCAAGAAGAGCTTTTTCCAGTGTATTATTTTTATTGATAAACCAGCCTTGGGTAAAAGACGCAAAGCAAATGGTGCCGAGGCAGGTCATGCCGAAAATAAACAAGCCCATGGGCAGGGAATGAATATTCCATAAAATAATATCATGGTTGAAAAAGAACATGAGCGGCAAAATGGCAGTTCTGATATCATACCAGAATCCCTGTACTCCTGTGGCAATCGGGGATGCTTCGGCAATGGCGGCGCCTGCATAGGCAGCCAGTCCCACAGGCGGCGTATCATCAGCCAGAATACCGAAATAGAGACAATAGAGGTGCGCAGCCAAAAGCGGTACAGTCAAATTCATGCCGTGAATATCCACATTGGACGCAAGCCGCACAAGAATAGGAGCTGTGAGGGATGCCATAATAATATAGTTTGCAGTGGTAGGTAAACCCATACCCAGCAAAAGGCTGGCAAGAGCCGTGATACACAGAAGCAGCAAAATATTATTCATGGATAAAATTTCCACAAAAGTGGTGATTTGCTGTCCAAGTCCAAGGGAAATACAGCCCACAATAATACCTGCACAGGCGGTGGCAAGGGCAACACCGGCCATACTGGTTGCTCCTGCTGAAAGGGAAAGCAGCCATTCCTTGAGCGCAAGTTTTAAACTGTAGAGACGAGGAAGCCCGTATAAACGTGCGCGGATATAGCTTGTGCCGATCATCATTACGCTGAGCACACAAATTGCACGGAACACGCTCATTTCGGCAGAATGCTGTGCAAAAACAAGTTCATAGAGGAGCATGAAAATAGGAATGAGAAAGACCCAGCCCTCTTTCAGTGTTTCTTTGACATTGGGAAGAGCGGATTTTGGCAAGCCCTGCATGCCCAGTTTGCTTGCTTCCACATGGGTAATCCAAAGCAAGGCAACATAGGAGGCAAAGGCTGGAATTGCCGCAGCTTTCGCCACTTCGATATAGGGAATATTGACGTATTCTGCAATAATAAAAGCAGCAGCCCCCATAACAGGCGGTGCAAGCTGTCCGTTCGTGGAAGCGGCAACTTCAATAGCCGCAGCTTTGGTTGCAGGATAGCCCATTTTTTTCATAAGCGGAATGGTAAAGGTACCGGTTGTCACAACGTTTGCAATACTGGAACCGGAAATCATACCCGTCAAAGCACTGCCTAAAACAGCGGCTTTAGCGGCACCGCCTTTGAAGTGTCCTAAACCGGCAATGGCAAGACGGATAAAGAATTGTCCGCCGCCGGCGCGTTCAAGCATGGTTCCAAATAAAACAAAAAGGAAAACAACCGTTGCAGAAACCTGCAGAGGAACACCGTAAATCCCTTCGGCGTCCATGGTCATTTGTGAAATAAAGCGGGAAAGTGACGCTCCTTTAAAAGCGAGAAAATCGGGTAAATAGGGACCGGAAAAAACATAGATAATAAAAATTGTCGCAATGGTGGGAAGAGCAGGTCCAATAACGCGGCGGGTAGCTTCCAGCAGCAAAATAATCAGCAGGAAGCCAAAAATAATATCACGGGTAATGGGAAGTCCGGCGCGGGAAGCTATGCCCATATAGTCAAGAATAATATAAAGAGCTGAAAATGCAGCAAAAATTGCGAAAATATAGTCCAGAACAGTCACTCTGTTCATGGCAAGCAAAATACGCTTGTCCCAATCCCCGCTGTTTCCGCGTTTAAACATGGGAATATTGAGATAAACCAGCGTAATGGCAAAGGTTAAGTGAATTGCACGAACGAAAATTGCGTCAATAAGGATAAAACCTGCTGACGCAAGCTGGAATAAAGACCACATCAGTCCGATAATCAGAGTAAGATTTTCAGTAAAACCAGAACCTTCGCCGCGCAGACCGTGCTCACCCTTGATCATTTCCTCACGGTAGGAGTCGGGTTTAAAGGCTGATTCTTTTTTCTTTTTCATACTGTTCCTTTTAAATAAAAAAATCGTGCAAAACAAATTTTGCCGCAAAAGGGGGGATTTTGTATCCCCCCGGCAGGAAGAAGATCTTATACCTTACTTATTTAATTAAGCCAACTTCTTTATAGTAGCGTTCAGCACCTTTGTGGAGCGGAGCAGACAAGCCTTCGAGCATGCCTTCTTTGGTCAGGTTGGCAAGAGCAGGGTGGAGAGTGCGCAGTTCGTCAAGGTTTTCAAAAACAGCTTTTGTCAGATTGTACACAACTTCTTCGTCAATGTTTGCGGAAGTAATAAGGGTTGCTTTCATGCCGACAGTGGTAATTTTGCCTTCGCCGGCATTGGTGGCTTCCGGATATTGGGTCATGTCAATGCTGTCCATGGAATAGTAAGGAGCAACGGCAAAAAGTTCTTTAATTTCAGGAATAGCAATAATGCGTGCTTTTCTCATGCCTGCAGTTGCTTCTTTGATATTTCCGTTTGGATGTCCGACAGTATAGAAGAAACCGTCAATACGTCCGTCCTGAAGCATACGCGGAGCGTCAGCTGCTTTGAGGCTTTCGGCTTTGAAATCTTTTTCATAGTTGATGCCAAGGGCATTGAAAATATCAATGGCATTCTGGCGGTTGCCGGAACCGGGGTTGCCGATATTGATAACTTTTCCCTTTACATCATTAATCGTTTTAATGCCGGAATCTTCGGCAACAACAAAAGTAATCATTTCAGGAGCCAAAGAGAAAACAGAGCGAAGTTCGGTAATAGGCTGTCCTTCCCATTCGCCTTTGCCGTTATAAGCTAAATATTGGCTGTCAGCTTGGGCAATACCAAAATCAAGGTTGCCGCCTTTGACTGCATTAATATTGAAAATTGAAGCACCTGTTGCTTCAGCAGTGGCTTTAATCCCAAATTCAGCACGATCATTAACAATCTTTGCTATTGCTCCGCCGGTTGGGTAGTAAACGCCGGTAATACCGCCGGTTCCAATAGTGATAAAGTTTGTTTTTGCTTCTGCTTGCAAGGGCATAAAGCACATACCAAGACCAACTAACGCAAGAGCAAAGCGATTAAAAAATTTATGCATTGCTTCCTCCATAAAAAAATGTACTGTAAAAAAACAAGTGCTGCAAATTTTAACAGTATTGTTATTTGTTTTTACAAAAATGTTCTATCAAAAAAAAAGTCTGCACGCAAGGGAATTTATAGAAACAGTAGAGTGAAGAGTAATCGCTTGATTTAATGCAGTTTATTGTCAGAAAAATATACAATTATTACATAGTTGGAATAAAAAATGGAAAAAAATTTTAAATTAACACAATATTGTATTATTTATAAAATGAAATAAAAATTTTACAAAATTGTAAATATTTTTATTGTTTTTGCTCTTTTTCCTGCAAAGCAAGTTTTATTCTGCACACCCCGCAAAGATCGCCGGAAGATGTGGGATAACCGCATTTTGGGCAGGGAGATAATGCTTCTCCTTTGATTTGTTCTTCCTGCATAAAAGCAGGTCTGCCGCGTTCTAAAAAGCCTTGGTAAAAGTCGAGTTTACGTCCGGGCATGGCAAGTTCCAAATCAATCCAAAGACTTTTCAGCGTGGAAAAACTTGCGCCTGTACTGTAGGGGCAGGGTGCATAATGGTTTTCAATGCCCATGAGAAAGGCATAATGGGCTGTTTCATATTCACTGACACGCCAAAGCGGTTTGATTTTTTTGCGAAAACCCTCTTCATCAGGAAGAATTGGTCCCTGGTCGCTCAGATAGGCTCTGTCCCAGCGCAGGGTATTGCTGGTCAGGCGTGCAATTTCATCATCAAGATTATGCCCTGTGGCAAGGGCGTCAAAGCCCAGTTCCCGCGCCGTCCGGTTGAAATAATAGCGTTTAATTTTTCCGCAGGCAGAACAAATCGGACGGTTGAGACAGGCTTTAACCTTGGGTATGGCAAGTCCTTCTTTTTCCATCTCTTTTACAATTAGAGGAATACTGTGTTTTTCGCAGAAACGCTCCACCACAGCCCGTGATTTTTGAGATGAAGTACCAATGGATAAATCAATATGCAGTCCTGTGACCTGATAGCCCAAACGGGAAAGCACAAGCGCCAGGGCAAGGGAGTCTTTGCCGCCTGAAAGAGCCACAAGCACTTTTTCGTCTTTTTCAAGGAGCTTATGCTGGTCAATGCCTTTTTGGACTTGCTTTTCAAAAAAACGGATAAAACACTCTTCGCAAAATGCAGCATTGTGTGAAGGCAAATCAATAATGGCAGTGGCTTTACAACGTGTACATTTCATATTTTCTCCAAAAGGGCAGGTAGGAAAAAATTCTGCCACAGGCTTTTTTTTTGGTCAATCTTTTTATGGCACAAAAAGCCCCTTTTACGAGACATAAAAGGGGCACAAAAGAGGAGGTATAAGACAATTATTCGTCTGTTTTTGTTTGTTGATATTCCGCAACAACTTTATCCACAACAGGCTGAGGAGCTTCGTCGTAGTGGTCAAATTCCATGAGGAACAAACCTTGACCGCCGGTCATGCTGCGCAGGTCAGAAGCATATTGCATAATTTCGCTCATAGGCACATTGGCTTTAATTTCAGTAATGCCTTTATCTGTGTCAGAACCTAAAACTCTGCCGCGTCTTGAAGCTAAATCTCCGACAATATCGCCAAAATATTCGTCTGGACAAGAAACAGTGACAAGGGCGATAGGTTCGAGCAAGACGACTTTCAGCTCTTCCATAGCTTTCTTGAATGCCAAAGAGCCTGCCAGTTTGAATGCCATTTCTGAGGAGTCAACATCGTGGTAGGAGCCGTCATAGAGTTTTACCTTGAAGTCAACAACCGGATAGCCTGCAAGGAAGCCGCGTTTTGCACTTTCCTGAATGCCTTTGTCAACAGCTGGAATATATTGTTTTGGAATGGCACCGCCCACAATGGCGTTTTCAAATTCATAGCCTGCACCGCGTTCAAGAGGTGTCATTTCAATCCAGCAGTCACCGAATTGTCCTTTACCGCCGGATTGTTTTTTATGTCTGCCCTGGACTTGGACTTTGCCTTTAATGGTTTCACGGTAAGGAATTTTTGGCGTGGTGAGCTGCATATCAATTTTGCCGCGGCGTTTTGCTTTTTCAACCGCAATTTCAATGTGCAGCTGACCCATACCTGAAAGGAGGGTTTCGCCTGTTTCTTCATCACGAACAAGTTTCAAACTCAAATCTTCTTCCGTGAGTTTTTGGATAGCGGCAAAAACTTTATCTTCTTCACCCTTTACAGCGGCTTTGATACCGTAGCTGATAAGCTGCGGAAGCGGATCCGGGCAAGGAATTTCAAAGGGAGCTTTTTCATCGCACAGCGTATCGCCTGTTTGGGTATTTTTGAGCTTTGCAACCGCAATAATTGAGCCTGCCTGCAAAGTATCTTTGCATTGGTTTTGTACTTTACCGTTCAGGGTAATGAGGGAGCTCATTCTTTCATTTTCTTCCGAGGTCATATTTTTGAGAATTGAATCAGAAGAAAGCGTACCTGAAACAACACGCATAATATTGATATGGCCGGCGAACGGGTCATTAAGGGTTTTGCAGACAAAAGCACAGCAAGCGGGATCGTCGGCTTTGCGTTCGCTGCCGTCTTTGCCCACATACGGAGCTCTGTCAAGAGGAGACGGCATATAAGCGTCAATGGAGTTCAAAAGTCGGCGGCCGCCTTTATTCGCAAGTGCACTGCCCACCAGAACAGGCACGATATCGCGGTGAATGGTTGCAGAACGCAGGGCATTTTGTATTTCTTCCATGGAAAGAGTACCCTCGGAAAGGAATTTTTCCATAAGCTCTTCACTGGAGCCTGCAATATTTTCTACGGAAATATCACGGAGCAAGTGTGCTTCGTCTTTTAACTCTTCGGGGATTTCGCGTTCTTCAACTTTGCCGTCACCAATAAAATACAAAGCTTTTGCAGGGAAAATATCAATAAGACCGACAAATTCTTTATTTTCAATAATGGGCATATAAAAAACAACAGGTTTCATGCCAAGAGTAGAAGAGAGGCTGTTGAAAGCCATATCAAAATTGGCAAGGTCTCTGTCCATTTTATTGATAAAAACAATGGTTGGGAGTTTTTCATTTTGGATATATGCCCACATTTTCTTGGTTTGAGGGCGGACACCGTCAATGGCGTCAATGACAAGAACAGCGCCGTCAACAGCTTTGAGCAAAAGTTCCGCATCTGCGTTAAAGTTGTTGTCTCCGGGAATATCAATTAAAGAGTGGGGATTTTTATTCCAGGTGAAATTTGCAAAACCGGCTTGAATAGAACCGCGGCGTTTAATTTCTTCCGGTTCATAGTCAAGCGCGCTTGTACCTTCTTCAATAGATCCTAAGCGGTTAATAATGCCTGATTGGAATAAAAGCATTTCAGCAATGGAGGTTTTTCCACAGCCTCCTGTTCCGATAAATGCATATGTACGTTGATTTTGCAATGCCATAGTTTTCTCCTGTAAAATTAATAGAAATTTGCCGAGAATATGTTCCGTAAAATTTCTTACTATCTTAGTTTACGTTTTACTGTTATTGCAACCAATTTGTCAAGCCTTACTGAAAAAAAAGCTTGACTTGACGCTCTTTTTATGTGCCTTATAGCACAGAATTTTTGAATAAATCATGCGAAAAAGGATAGTTATGACTAAAACTGTACTGGTTGTCGGCGGGGGGCTTGCCGGATGTGAATGTGCTTTGTATTTGGCAAAGCATGGAATTAATGTTGTACTGTTTGAGCAAAAGCCCGTACAGTTTTCTCCTGCCCATGTCAGCCCCGATTTGGGAGAATTGGTGTGTTCCAATTCTTTTCGTTCCATGCGCGACGAAGGTCCGCAAAGTTCCGGCATTGGTTTATTGCAGGCAGAAATGCGGGAACTGGGAAGCCAGATTATCGCTTTAGCTTATGAATATAATGTGCCGGCAGGAAAGGCTCTTGCTGTGGACAGGGAAAAATTCGCAGCAGGTCTTACGCAAAAAATTGAAGAAAATACCTCTATTAAACTTGTGCGCAAGCCTGTGCAGGATTTAGAGGAAATTGAACGCTTGAGGGGTGAATACGGGGCAGACTATGTGGTGCTTGCCTCAGGGCCGCTGACGTCTGAAAGTTTGGCAAGATCCTTGTCTGCTATTGTGGGCAGTGAATATTGTTATTTTTATGATGCCATTGCTCCCATTGTTTCTGCGGATTCTTTGGATATGAATATTATTTTCCGCGGTTCCCGCTATGATAATATTGCCCCGCCGCCTTATAATGATGAGGTGGCAAAAAGCGAAGAATTATCAAGGCAGTGGCGTGAAAAAATGCGGTTAGAAATGCTGGCATGCAAGGAAAAGCAGGCGCAGGAAAAAAATACTTTGCAGGAAGAAGGTCCGCAAGATGACGACGCGGGCGATTATTTGAACTGTCCCATGCATAAGCATGAATACGAAGCCTTTTATCAGGCACTGTTGGACGCTGAAAAAGTTGCGTCCCATAATTTTGAAAAGGAACTGCATTTTGAGGGCTGTATGCCCATTGAAGCCCTTGCCGAACGCGGTGAGAAAACACTCACCTTTGGACCGCTCAAACCCGTTGGCTTTACTGACCCGCGCACAGGCAGACGTCCTTATGCACTCTTGCAGCTGCGGGCTGAAAATGCCAATGCCCAGGCATTTAATCTCGTGGGCTGTCAAACAAAAATGACCTATAAAGCGCAGGACAGCGTGTTTCGGCTTATCCCCGGACTGAAAAATGTTGAATTTCTGCGCCATGGCTCTGTGCACAGAAATACCTATGTCCACGCTCCAACGTGCTTGAATGAAGATTTAGCCATTATCGGGCATGAACACATTTATTTGGCAGGGCAGATTACAGGCGTTGAGGGCTATGTGGAATCGGCTTCCTGCGGGCTTTGGGCGGGCATAAAGCTGGCAAGCAAAATTTTGGAAAAGCCCTTGCAGGATTTACCTGTAACCACGGCGCTGGGGGCACTTATGAACCATTTGCGCAATAAGGAAATGAAACAGTTTCAGCCTTCCAATATCCACTTTGGGCTTATGCCTGATTTAGAGGAAAAAACGAAAAAAGCCAATCGCAAAACCCTTATGGCAGAACGGGCAAAGCGTGATTTCGCCGCTTGGAAAGCAAATTTTTGGGATAAATAGTTTTTTATACGATAATGGGATATATGGGGAAACAAATTTTTAGCGTTATTAACTTGACCTATTTTGTTTTGTATATATCTTTCCGGTGTCCTACACTTAAAACAAGAACGGTTATAATTTCTTCCTGAATTGCACAAATGATACGATAATCACCAACTCTGTATTTGCGTAATCCCTGCAGTCCGCCTTTTAATTCCCCTCCAGTACTAAGAGGATCAATGGCAATTCTTTCATTAATATATTTTATGATACGTACTTTTATATCGGAGGATAATTTTTTAAAGTCTTTTTCGACTTTTTCATCATAATTAATTTTCCAAACCAAGACGATGCTCCATTTCTTCGCTTGAAATTATCTGTGATTTGCCTGCGCGTATATCTGCGAGTCTTTGTTCTGCAATATAAATATCTTCTAAGTCTTCAATATATGTTTTTATTGCTTCAACCATATAATATGTTTTACTTCTTCCCGTTTCTTTGGCAAGAAGAGAAAGCCGTTCGGCAATATCATTGGGAAGTCTAAGAGAAACTGAACTCATGATAATCTCCTTTATTTGAGATACTTGTATCTCATTATAGGGTAATTGTCAAAAAAAAATATTATTTTTTTGCGTTTAAGCAGTTAAAAATCACTCCTCTAAAAATTACTCATCAAGCATCGTACAGGCTTTTTCAAATTCTTTTTGGCTGGGCAGGATAAGTTTTTCTTTTGGTGGGAATTGTTTGTCAAAAGTTTCCACATCTTCCGGTTTGAAGTCAAAAACAGCAGAAAACTGCACATGCCCGGAAAAATTCTCGAGAGCATGTTCCTGAAGCGGGAGCACCAGCAGGCTTTGATAAAATTTTCCGTCGGGCATGGATATATTGTATTTTTTCCCGCCGTAAAAGCCAAAGCCTTTGTAATGGTGAGGATAGCCTAAAATAACAATGGCCTTGTGCCCGGTGTCTTTTGCCTTTTCAATGGCAAAATTAATCAGTTTTTTCCCAAAGCCCTGCCCTTGAAATTTCGGTTCAATAAACACAGGTCCAAACGTAATGACAGAAAGCGGCGCAAGGGCGTGAGAGTTGGGGATAAGCTTAGAGTGCGTAAAGAAGATACCCCCAATCAGTTCCTTGTTATATTCAAGCACAAAACTTAAATCCGGGATAAAATCTTTATGTCCGCGCATGGCATGCACAAGAAAATGCTCATAGCAACCCTGCGTATACACATTCCAAAAGGCATTACGGCAGCAATTTTCTGTGGCAAAATACTCCTGTTCCGTTTCGCGGCGTATTGTCATAACCATGGTTATTTATTCCAAAAATAAATCTGTGGACATGTAGCGTTCGCCTGTGTCACAGGCAATGGTGACAATATTTTTTCTCTGAAATTCTTTGCGAGAAGCAAGTGCCATTGCGCAGGCAATGTTTGCGCCGGAAGAAATGCCCGCATTCAGCGCGTCCATTTTGAGAGCTTTGCGGGCAGCTTCTTTGGCTGTTTGGGTATCGACAGTCAAAATTTCTGTAATAAGGCTTTTGTCAATAATTTCAGGGACAAAGTTTGCGCCAATGCCCTGTATGCCGTGAGGGGCGGCAGGTTTGCCTGAAAGCACAGGAGACTCTGCGGGCTCAATAATGCCTAAAAAGATGTTGGGATACTGTTCTTTTAAATATTTGCCCGTGCCCATAAAGGTTGCGCCGGAACCTGCACCGGCAACAAACGCGTCAATATTAATATGTTCTTTTTGCGCCTGAGCAAAAATTTCCGGACCTGTTGTTTCATAGTGGGCTTTGGGTCCAATGGGATTGCTGAATTGGTTGGGGCGGAATGCATTTTTTGCGTTTTTGAAAAGTTCTTCTGCTTTTTCCTGTGCACCGCTCATGCCTTTTGCCGCAGGTGTGAGTATAATTTCAGCGCCCAGTGCCTTCATGAGTTTACGGCGTTCGATACTGGCGGACTCCGGCATGCATACAATCAGTTTTATGCCCATTTCAGCACAAACTACAGCCAGTCCAATGCCCAGATTTCCGCTTGTGGCTTCAATAACCGTGCCGTCTTTGGTGAGTTTTCCGGTGGCAAGAGCGTCTTTGATATAGGCAAGGGACGCTCTGTCTTTTATGGAGCCTCCGGGATTGCGCATTTCAGCTTTGACATAAATATTTGCCCCGACTTCTTCTGAAATATTTTTTAAATGAATAAGGGGGGTATTGCCGATACTTTCTATAATATTCATAATAAATCCTCGATGTTATGATTAAATATCATCTTCTTTGGTAAACATGCGCCAGTTGGTGCCGTCTTCTGTTTGTTCCGGAATAACGTCAAGAATAGCACGGTTTTTCCAAAAATAACTTAAACTGTTATCAGGTCCGATGTGGCATTTCATATTTTGAGAAATTTCATCGGGCGTTAAATTTTTGATAGTGACGCCCATTTCTTCCAGCTGTTCGCGCAAAAGTTCCTCAATACGGGCGGCGACTTGCGCATTTGGTTTGGGTTCATTTGGTTTCATTTGTACTTTCCTGTTTTTTTATAGTATAAGGCATTATTACGACTTGTCAAAGTATAAAAGAGCCTTTATATTAAGAAAAAAATTTGCGAGGTGGATTATGGTACATCATATTGTTTGGTGGACATTGCAGGACGCTGAAGGCAAAACAGCCAAAGAAGCAGGCGAATATTTAGTGAAACTTGGTATGGAAAAAATGGCAGGAAAAATTGATGCTCTGCTTTCTCTTGAAATTACAACCAATTTTGCACAAACAACAACCGAAGACGTGCAGTTATTGCTCCACAGCACCCACAAGGACGAAGCGGCATTAGCTGAATACGCAGGGCACCCAATTCATGTGGCTTTTGGCACGGAACTCAAAAAATATGCGGCTTCAAGACGTGCGATAGATTATATTATATAATATTATTGGATAAAAATCATTAAAAGAGTAGGGATTTTTTCTTTGGTCTTTTTATGTGAAATGATACAAATTTTGAACAAGAGCATTTCCGGAGAGTTAAATAGATTGCTTCGCTAAGGCTCGCAATGACGAAGGCGGGAGCGAATAATTTCGAGTTCCCGTTATTGCGAGGAACGTCATCCGGTCACTTTTACGCTTATAGCGTTGCTGTCCATTTCTGTATCTCTGCTGTCGCCATCTGTAAAACTCGCAAGCTCGTTAACAGCTGCCGCAAGCCTCGTAAACTCGGCGTAACAGAAACGGCTTCGCCGCCATTCGGTGGCATCTCTGCTGTCCATTTGCGTAATTGCTCGCCCACTCGCAAACGCAAACGACTTC